>CAKWRB010000076.1:0-3464 GCA_934845495.1 uncultured bacterium | reverse complement strand
GGGTGGGGGCATCCAGCACGATGTAGCGGTGCCCCTCCTCCTGCAGGCGGACCAGTTCCGCCTCGATGGCCCGAATGATATAGGGGAAAATGATCTCGTTGAGGCGGCGGAGCTTGGCCTTGTCATGGAAGACGATGTCCGCCAGCTTCTTACGGTTGAGGGTACCATCCACATTGAGGATGTCGATGGTGAACTCCAGTGCCAGGTCAGCCAGACACACCTTTTCATTATCTGCCACATCGTGGGCAATGGCATCGGCATCCACCCAGGCCATGCCCCGGCGCAGCAGCGATTCGCCCACTGTGGATTTTCCGGCTCCGGTCTGACCGGTCAGGCCGATCACCACGGTATTCTGCTTCATGATTCTCCCTCCCAAGGGTCAGTCCAGATCGATAAACTTGAACGCGGCCGCCCGGATCAGGCGGTTGTAGACCGCCAGCCCCACCCCATCGGTGGAAGGACAGCGGACATAGATTTCCCGGGCACCCAGATCATCAAATTCCCGGAGCAGCCAGAACAGCTCCCGGGCCTGCATGAGATGATCGGTTTCAGCACCATACTCCCGGAAGGGCTTCTGCAGCCCCTCTCCTTCGCCGGAAAAGACCATGGCATAGATTCCTTCTCCCGGCAGGGCATTGACATACTTCCGGAAGCCCTCGGCACTGCCCCGCACCAGATAGACCAGTGCCTTGGGGGAATAGTGCTTGTATTTCATGCCCGGCGACGCTGCCACCTGCCCCTCCTGGAGCTGACCGGTGACGGCATGATCCACCTCCACCGAGCCGATGGCAGCCTCCAGCTGCTCCAGCGTCACCGCGCCGGGACGCAGCAGCCGGGGGCGTTCCCCAGCCAGGGTGATGACGGTGGACTCCACCCCGAAGTTGCAGGGGCCACCGTCCACAATGGCGGACACCTTACCGGTGAGATCCCGGATGCAGTGTTCGGCTGTGGTGGGGCTGGGCAGGCCGGACAGATTGGCGGACGGTGCCGCAATGGGCAGACCGCTTGCCCGGATAATGGCCTGTGCCACCGGGTGAGAGGGCATCCGCACCGCCACGGTGTCCAGGCCGGCGGTAGTCTCATCGGGGATCTGCGGATTCCGGGGCAGAACAATGGTCAGCGGGCCAGGCCAGAAACGCTCCATCAGCACCCGGGCCTTCTCCGGAACCTCCGATACCACATCGGGCAGCGCCGACAGGTCGGCGATGTGTACGATGAGGGGATTATCGTTGGGGCGGCCCTTGGCTTTGAAAATATTGTTCACCGCCTCCGGATCCAGGGCATTGGCCGCCAGACCATAGACGGTTTCGGTGGGAATCGCCACCAGTTTTCCGGCCCGAAGCAGCTCCCCGGCTGCCTGCACGGCCCGGTGAAGCTCCGATTCGGGTTCAGTTTTATATACCATCGTTTCCACAATCAAAATTCCTCCTGCTGCTGGAGCTTTTCGGTCTGCTCAAAGGTGAGCAGGGCGTCGATGAGTTCGTCCAGATCGCCGTCCAGAATGGCATCCAGCTTATAAAGGGTCAGGCCGATGCGGTGATCGCTCACCCGGCTCTGGGGATAGTTGTAGGTGCGGATGCGCTCGGAGCGGTCGCCAGTGCCCACCTGCAGCTTGCGCTGGGCAGCCATCTTCTCGTCCGCTTCCCGCTGCTTCTTTTCATAGATGCGGCTGCGCAGGATCTTCATGGCCTTTTCACGGTTCTTGAACTGGCTGCGCTCGTCCTGGCACTCCACCACGATGCCGGTGGGCAGGTGGGTCATGCGGATGGCCGACTCGGTCTTGTTGACGTGCTGTCCGCCGGCGCCGCTGGCACGGAATACATCCACCTGCAGGTCGCCGGGGTTGATCTCCACTTCCACTTCCTCCGCCTCGGGCAGCACTGCCACAGTGACGGTAGAGGTGTGGATGCGGCCCTGGGTCTCGGTTTCGGGAACGCGCTGCACCCGGTGTACACCGCTTTCAAACTTCAGGCGGGAATAGGCGCCCTCTCCGGTGATGGAGAAGCTGGCCTCCTTGACGCCGCCCAGTTCGGTATCGTTGAGGTTGAGTACCTCCACCTTCCAGCGGTTGCGCTCGGCATACATGGTGTACATCCGCATCAGCGAATGGGCAAACAGCGCTGCCTCCTCGCCGCCGGCACCGCCCCGGATCTCCATGATGACATTCTTGTCGTCGTTGGGATCCTTGGGCAGCAGCAGGATCTTCAGCTCCTCGCCGGTGCGGTCGATCTCCTCCTGGCTCTCCCGGTACTGCTCCTCGACGATCTCCCGGAAATCCCGGTCCAGACCGCCCTCCTCCAGCAGTTCCGCTGCCTCCTCGTGGGCGTCCCGGGCCTTTTTGTACTCCCGGTACTTCTCCACAATGGGGGTCAGGTTCTTGTATTCCTTCATCAGGGTGCGGTACTTCTCATTGTCGCTGATGACCGCCGGATCGCTCAGCCGTGTGCTGATGTCCTCATAGCGCTCCTCCACAGTTGAGAGCTTTTCAAACATAACTTACTGTTCTCCTTTATCTGCCGGCAGTTTGCCGGTGGGGTTCTTCTCCGGCGGATAGACGACTTCACCCTCCCGGGTGATCTGCCGGATGTTCTTTTCTGCCTTGACCCGGGGCACCATCACCTCGTGGCCACAGCCGGTGCAGCGGATGCGGAAATCCATTCCCGAACGCAGCACCAGGAATTCCTTCGCACCACAGGGGTGCGGTTTTTTCATTGTGAGTATATCGCCGACCCGGACATCCATCTCTGTTTCCTCCGTCGCATATTGCACTGTTCCCGGCCTTGGATCTGCACGGGAAAATCCCGGCCCTGCCCGAGAGCAGAGCCGTTGTAGGATGATTGTTTTTTGATTGCTGCGGTATGACCGCCCGGCCGCCGGGAAAATCACAGCCGCATTGCAGTTATTACACCATGCAGTGTAACGGAATGGTATCATTGGCCAATGGGACGGGAGCAGGCATCGCCTGCGAATCGTCCGGCCATAAATAGCTGCTTTAGCAGTTATTATAACTCAAATCCCGGCCTCCCCGCAAGAGGGGCACCCCGCTATCTTCCACCCCGCAGGAAGCGGTTGACCCGATTGGGCGCCGTTTCATCGCCCACGAAGTAGACGATGTCCCCGGCCTGCATCCGGTTGTCCGGTCCGGGGGAAATCAGCAGTTCCCCATCGTGGGAGATGGCGATGACGGTGGCAGTGGTGTTCTGCCAGAAGTTCACATCGGCCAGCGTTTTCCCATCGCAGATGGAGCCTGCCTCCACGGTGATTTCAAAGGGGTTGAAGGGATTCAGGTGCTGGAAGCGGTCGGCCCGGTCCATGAGCTCATCCATCTTCTCCCGGAGTTGCTGGGCCAACAGAAGCTGTTCATCCAGATCCTGCTGGATGCTCTGGCGCAGGTTGGTCATTGTCTCCACACCGGTGAGCTGCTGCAGGTACTGCATCGCCTTTTCCACCGAGAGGATCACCAC
>CAKWRB010000075.1:5667-6619 GCA_934845495.1 uncultured bacterium | reverse complement strand
AACTCCAGCGATCCGGTCAAGATGTATGCTGCAGATATCTGTACCATCAATGTGAACATCGCTGGCCTGCCGGGTGTTTCGGTTCCCTGCGGTGTTGGTGCTGACGGTATGCCCATCGGCATGCAGATGATCGGCCCCAAGTTCTCGGAAGCTACTCTGCTGCGTACCGCGGCCAACTATGAGAAGATCTGCGGCGGCTTCGGCTCCGTGGCAGATCTGGACTAACTAAAGGAGGACAACACAATGGATTACGAGATCGTCGTTGGCCTGGAAGTCCATGCCGAACTGAATACTGAAACAAAGATCTACTGCAGCTGCAAGAACTCGTTTGGTTCTGAAGTAAACTCCAACTGCTGTCCGGTCTGCACCGGTATGCCCGGTTCTCTGCCGGTCCTGAACGAAAAGGTTGTGGACTACGCAATCCGGATGGGTCATGCCCTGGGCTGTAAAATCAACAATGTCTGCAAGCAGGACCGTAAGAACTACTTCTATCCTGACCTGCCCAAGGCATATCAGATTTCCCAGTATGATGTGCCGCTGTGCGAGCATGGTCATCTGGATATTATCATGGATGAAGAGGGCAACACCAAGAGCATTGGTGTAACCCGTATCCACATCGAGGAAGATGCTGGTAAGCTGCTCCACTCCGATCGCTTTGCCGGTTCGCTGGTTGACCTCAATCGCTGCGGTGTTCCGCTGATCGAAATCGTTTCTGAGCCGGATATCCGCTCCTCCAAGGAGGCCAAGAGCTATCTGGATGGCATCCGTGCTATCCTGGGTTACCTGAATATTTCCGACTGTAAGATGCAGGAAGGCTCCATCCGCTGCGATGTCAATGTGTCGGTTCGTCCCAAGGGCAGCGACACCTTCGGCACCCGTGTAGAGATGAAAAATGTAAACTCCTTCAGTGCAGCTGAGCGCGCCATCGATTACGAGGCAGCCCGCCAGATCG
>CAKWRB010000075.1:5278-5657 GCA_934845495.1 uncultured bacterium | reverse complement strand
TGGGACGATGTTCATGGTGTGAACGAAGTGCTCCGCTCGAAGGAAGATGCCCAGGATTACCGTTACTTCCCAGATCCGGACCTGCTGACCATCGTTGTAGATGAGGAGCATGTAGAGGAGCTGCGCCGTTCCATTCCGGAGCTGCCAGTACATCGTCTGCAGCGCTATCTGAAGGATTACGGTCTGCCGTACTTCGACTCCAACCTGCTGGTGGAGAACGTGGACAAGGCCGAGTTCTTTGAAAAGACCGCTGCTCTGGGTGCCACTCCCAAGAGCGTAACCAACTGGCTGCTGGGCGATGTGACCAAGGTTCTCAACGAGAAGAACTGCCTGCTGGCAGATACCCAGCTGACTCCTGAAAAGCTGGCTGAGATGATCG
>CAKWRB010000075.1:0-5268 GCA_934845495.1 uncultured bacterium | reverse complement strand
CCGTTCTGGACGAGATCATCTTCTCGGATAAGACTCCTGCTCAGGTAGTGGAGGAGAAGGGCCTGCGTCAGATCAGCGACAGCTCCTTCCTGGAGAAGGTTGCCGATGAAGTCCTGGCTGCCAACCCCAAGGCCGTAGAGGACTACAAGAAGGGTAAGACCAATGTTGTTGGCTTCCTGGTAGGACAGTGCATGCGCGCCTCCAAGGGTCAGGGCAACCCCACCACTCTCCGCGAAATCATGGAGAAGAAGCTGGCTGTTCTGTAATCAGCAAACGCTGCATACAATATACAAAACCGGACAAGAAGTTTCTGCTTCTGTCCGGTTTTTGTTTGGTAAAGTGCCAGGGCTTGATTCTGCCATCGATTCATTGTAAAATAAAAGGGAAGTTCTGTACCAGTATCCGGTGGGTAAACGGAGGCATTCTGGACAGATCGGAAGGAGTTTGAATTATGGAAATCACTCGCGTTAATCTTGTCTATTTCAGCCCGACTCAGACCACTCGCAAGACCCTCAGAGCAATGGCTTCTGCCTTCTCGGTTGAGGTAAAGGAGTATGATATCACCCTCAATCGGGAAATCGAAGTTCCTGTCTTTGGTGCAGACGAACTGGTGATTGCTGGTGTTCCGGTATATGGCGGTCGCATTCCGCTGCTGGTGGAGTCGTTCTTCCAGGGCCTGAAGGCTGACCACACTCCCGCTGCTGTTGTGGGTGTGTATGGAAACCGTCACTATGATGACGCTGTTCTGGAGCTGGCTGACTACCTTCAGGCAGACGGCTTTGCCGTTTGCGCTGGCGCTGCCTGTGTGGGCGAGCATTCCTTCGGCAATGAGGTTGCCACCGGCCGTCCTGATGCTGACGATCTGGCCAAGGCCAAGGAGTTCGGCGAAGCTCTTCGCAGCAAACTGGAGGCGGCAGAGGACGCTGGACAGCTCACAGCCCCCGAAATCCCCGGCAACCGCCCCTATAAGGCCAGAGGAACTGCTCCCAACACCGCTGCTCCCAAGACCACAGATGCTTGTGTCAAGTGCGGCATCTGTGTAAAGAACTGCCCGGTTGGTATCATCGATCCGGCCGATCCAACTCACATCACCGATGTGTCCAAGTGCCAGCGCTGCTTCAGCTGTGTCAAGAAGTGCCCGAAGCAGGCCAAGTACTTTGATGCTGAGGGCGTTCTCAAGGGCATGGCAATGCTCAAGGCAAACTGCTCTGCTCGCCGGGAGCCGGAATTCTACCTGTAAATCTATATCTGTTTTACCCCAAAAGCCCTGGTTTTCAGGGCTTTTTGTTTTTTCTTCAGATAGGACTTGTCCGGTTCTAAGCTGCAGCGGACAGGCATATAAGTGGAGTGTAAAGGAGCTGAGATGAATGGACACACCCAACACAAGCGCGTTCGATACGCTTCTGCACAGCCTGTGCAATCCATGGGACGAAATGCTTTCCCATGTGAGTCCGGAAAATAAGGCAGTGATCAGTGAGGTTCGGTTTCGCACCGGCCGCCCAATCAGCCTTACGATTCGGGGTGAGCCATGGTTTCTGGGTCAGCAGGGGGATCTCCACAAAATACCAGCACAGCATAGCCGGGTTCCCACCCAGTCCGAGATGGAGGAGCTTGTGGCTGCATTATGCGGTTATTCGATTCACACCCATGCGCAGGAAATACGGCAAGGATATATCAGTTTGCCGGGTGGGGGACGGGTGGGCCTTTGCGGACAGGCTATCCTGCAGAATGGGGAGCTCCGGGGAATCGAGCATATTGCTTCATTAAATCTGCGGATTGCCCGGGAAATACCAGGTGCTGCCGATCCACTGATGGCGGCGGTGTACTCTATGAAATATGGGATGCTGATTTATGGTCCACCCGGGTCCGGGAAGACAACGATTCTGAAGGATGTGATTCGTCAGTTGACCGACGGAAGCTATGGCTACCACACTGTGGCAGCTGCAGATGAAAGGGGAGAGCTTCAGTGCGGTACAGCCTCGTTATCAACACTGGACCATTTGCTTGGATATCCCAAGCACATCGCAGTGACCCAGGCTGCCCGGACCCTTGCGCCGGAATACATCATCTGTGATGAGATCGGAACTGAGGAAGAGGTGCGGGCTATGGCCTATGCGCTGGGAACAGGGGTGAAACTCATTGCCACTGTCCATGCTGGATCCAGGGAAGAGTTCCAGGAGCGAAGGATCGTCCGGGAATTGATAGGTGCGGGGCTGTTTGATTGGTTTGCCCAGTTGGATGCCAGCTGCAATCCCTGTAATGTTGTTAGCCTTTACAGAGGAAAGAGGCCATGTTGATGCGGATTGCAGGCGCTGGGGTGTTGGCGGCATCAGTTTTTATGGCAGGATTTTACTGCGTTCGGATAGCGGTGTCAAGGCAATTACTTTACAGCACTTCTGCTGCGTTTTGGCGTGAATTTCGCCGGTTTCTCGCCGATACCAATGCTCCTCCTGGCGAAATTACCCGGAGACTTGCCGGATTTTCTCGGTACCAGAAACTCGATTTTGTCTCTGGAACTCTGCGCCGTCTGCCTGACTTCCGCTTTCAGGAAGCGTACCGTCTCGCCCTCGAGCAGAGTGAGACAAGGACGCTGGAGCTGTATCCGCTGCTCCTTCAGGCAGGCGAGATTCCGGGAATGTTCAGCTTGGAACATCAGCTTGAATTATTGGATGTACTTTCAGAGCGAATGGAACAGATTTCCAATTCTCATCAGCAGAAGATCGATTCCTCTATCCGACTCTGGAATAGTCTCAGTGTCTTTGGCGCTCTGTTCGTTTTTATTATTCTCATATAGGGAGGGCTTCAGCCAATGAATGTTGATTTGATTTTCCGCATTGCGGCGATTGGAATCATTGTTGCAGTGCTCAACCAGCTCCTGGTTCGGTCAGGCCGGGAAGAACAGGCCATGATGGTGACACTTGCCGGATTGATTACCGTTCTGCTCATGATGGTCTATGAGATCAATACGCTCTTCACCACAGTCAAGACCGTATTCGGTCTTTGATTTCATGTGGATTGCAACTGCAGCCGCCGCAGGATTGGTCGGCACAGTTCTGGCCCTGATCCTCGGGCAGTACCGCCCTGAGTTCCGGATGTTGGTGACAGTTTCTGTTACACTGCTCCTGACGATGATGATCCTAAAGGAGCTTTCACCTGTTTTGAACCAGATCCAAAGCATGGCGGCATTGAGCGGAATCAATGGAAGCTATGCCCTGCTCCTGCTGAAAGCAGTGGGGATTTGTCTGTTGACTCAAATGGCAGGAGATACCTGTCGGGATTCAGGGGAGGGATCCATTGCTTCCAAAATCGAATTGGCTGGACGTTCCGCTATCCTGTTGATCACATTGCCGATGATTCAGGAAGTGTTGGGCTGGGCCTGGGAACTGATAAACATATAGGAGAGTTCAAGATGAAACGCCGAATTTTACGGATTCTGCCATGGTTGGCAGCGTTGGCGCTATCCTTACAGGTAGCGTGGGCCAGTGCAGAAGATTTCCGCCTTACAGAATTCTGGGAGCTGGACGAGCTCACGGATGCAATTACACCAGAGGGCTGGGAGGTATTGCATGACTGGGGAATATCCGACTGGACGGATGAGAACCTGATTGCTGTAACGCCGGAACGGTTTCTGAAAACAGTCGGACAGGCTTTTCTCCGTTCACTCCGCCAGCCGATGCGAATGCTGGCTGCTCTTATCGGAATGGCTTTGCTTTCCCTGTTGCTATCAGGAATCCAGGACATACAGAATTCCCCATCGGTACAGCCTTTATTCGGGGCCGTGAGTGTCCTTTGTATAGCAGCTGTATTGTCATCGCCTGTGCTGGGTTGTCTGCACACAGTCAGTGATCTTGTTGGAGATGTTTCCGTATTCCTTGCTGCATATATCCCGATTATGGCAGGAGTCCTGCTGGCAGCGGGCCGGACGGCATCGGCAACTGCCTACAATACACTGATGTTTTTGGGGTGCGAGGGGGCGGCCCTGATAATCCGGAGTGCGGTTATCCCTGCGGTCGGGATCCTTCTTGCACTTGGGGTCACTGGTGCAGTAGTCGGGAATGAACACTTGCTGCGGCTTGGAAAAACAATGCGTCGAACAGCCAGTTGGACTTTAGGGTTGGTATTGATCCTGTTCATCGGTATGATGACTTTGCAGACATCGGTTGCGGCAGCGAGCGATACGGTCGCCTCCAAATCTGCCAAATATCTTCTGGGAAGCCTGATCCCAGTGGTAGGTTCCTCTGTATCGGAAGCAGTGATGGCAGCCCGTGGGTGCCTTGATCTGATCCGTTCCAGTGTAGGTGCGCTGGGGATCCTGGCAGTTGCAGCCATCTTTCTCCTTCCGCTGCTTCGGATCCTGGCCTGGTACTGTGTGTTCTGCGCTGGATCGTTTCTGTGCGAACTTCTGGACGACCGTGCGCTGAGGATCCTGATGGATAGCTTTGCATCGGGATTTGGGCTGCTTCTCTCTGCGCTGACCGCATTTGCGGCAGTTTCAGCTGCCTGCACCGGTTTGCTGCTTGCAACGGGAGGTGGTGCGTGATGGAGGCTATCCGGCAATGGGCATTTTCTCTTTGCGCTGCGGCACTGGTCTGCGCTGTGATTGAGCTTCTCCTGCCCAGTGTTCCATTGGCCAAAATGGTCCGGCTGTCCCTCTCGGTCTTTTTTCTCTGTGTTCTGATTCAGCCGATTGGGTTGGGACGACTCCGGGAAGATATGGCTCTGCAGACCAGTCACGGAATGGAACAGGTAGAAAAGGTGGCGGAGGACCTATCGAAAAAAATCCAGGGGGATCTCTCTGAAGATGTAGGGCGTTCGATTGAGGAGAAGCTGGAATCCATAGGTCTTTCTCCAGAGGAGTATCATCTGAAAATCCATCCGGAAGAGGGAAGGATCCATGTAACAGTACTGCTCGATGCAGACAGCACCGCCATTGATTCAGAAATTATCCGATGTCTGGAGCAGGATCTCCTGATCCAGATCGATGTGATAAGGGGGGAAGCAAAATGAACCAATCCAGTATGGAGGGATGGAGACTGCACCTGCAAAGCAGGATCCAAAAGCTGACCGGAAACCGTATGAATTTGATTCTCATCTGTGCAATTACAGGGATAATCCTGATTGCCGGGTCATATATATGGGACGAACAGACAGAACCGGCGGGGTCGTCAAGCCAACACGGGTCACCGCAGACCGCAGATGCCCAGGTGTTGGAGCGACGATTGGAAGAAATGGTATCCCGGATCGACGGAGCAGGGCAGAGCTGTGTGA
>CAKWRB010000074.1:4516-6657 GCA_934845495.1 uncultured bacterium | reverse complement strand
ATGTGAACGATACCGTCCGCAACAGCGAACGGGCTGCCGCAGAAACAGCTCAGTGGGAGTATGAGGAGCCGATCTATAATGCCGAGGAGACCCAACCTACGGAAGCTGCACCGGAATTCATCGAGGAGTACGGCTCGATGACCCTGCCCGAGAACACTCCGCTCCTGGCGGAGAACTACCTCGATGCCGTACGGGAGTATCTGGCAGTATCGGTGGACTGCTGGTGTGCCATGAATTTCCAGTCCATCCCGTCGCTCAAGACGGTGGAGACCCCGCTGAACACCCTGCGCAGCCAGCGCACCGCTGCCCAGCAGAAGGTCACCGAGGCCCGCCGGGTCCTGGCGGGGGCCATTGATGGCTGCATCTACAAGGACTATATCGATTCGGCACTTCACCTGGATTGATGCCCTTCCAACTGCATTTCCTCTTTCATTTCTCCGCCCCCGGTTCCGCTTCAGGAGCCGGGGGCATTTTTTTGCAGCCGGATTGACGGGTGCCGGCACACTTTGCTACAATAAAGAAAACAAAACGGAGAGGAGTGCAGACCATGACCACGATGCTGTTGATCGGAATGCTGATGGCAGGCAGCCTGATGCAGGAAAACCAGCCGGTGCCGCAGCCGGTGCAGGTGAGCTTCCCCAGCGGAAGGATTTCGGTGCTCACCGCCCGGCAGGAGGAGGGCTGGCTGACTGTGAACCGCACCTGGCTGATCCCCCGGGAGAGCGACGAGCCGCTGCGGCTCAGGCTGACCGGCATCTGGCAGCTGGAGGAGACCCCGGCAGGACTCCAGGCAGTTTCCCTGGGGCTGTGCGATGCCGGTGGCTTTTTGTGCGAAGGGGAGGAGCTGCAGGAGTTCCATGTGAGCGATACCACCGGAAGCTATCCGGCGCAGAAGGTGTCGGCACAGGCGCGGCTGGCGGTTCGCTCCGAATTGGACTACTGGGGCCCGGAGGGCTTTGCCCTCTCCTGGGAGCTTCCGGAAATCCCGGAAGAATGAGAGAAACAGGGAGGAGTTTTTACGATGGGATCCAGACATTGCGGCGGGCTTCGGGGCCTGCTGGCTGCGGCTGTGTGCCTGCTGGCACTGAGCGGCTGCGGCACAGGGGAGCAGCCGGGCGCCGCCTCGCCGGAGGAGCAGGCCAAAGCGGTCTACACCGGCTTTTTGGAGGGCAATGGAGTGCAGCTGGACGAGGAGCAGGCGGCCATGTGGTGGGTCCCGAACTTCCAGGGCAGCGAGCTGCGCTATGAGTACACCTTGCTGGATCTGAGCGGAGACGGTGTTCCGGAGCTGCTCGTTCAGTTGGCGGAGGACCCGGGCTGAGTTTGAGACGGCGCTCCAGGAGCAGATCGGAGATCATCTGCTGGACCGCTCCGCCTGGAATGCCATCTGATGTCTTCCCAAAACCCTTCCGGGCACCCCGCTCCGGAGGGGTTTTTGCGTAAGAGTAAACAGTTGAATTTTTTGTAAAATTGCCGGAGACCGGGGGCCAGGGCTATATATCGGCGGTAAATTGTGGTATACTATAATTCACCGTGATTTTTCACAGTGAATATTTCAAAATGAGAACGGGGCATTTCAATCGGCCCCGATCCAAGGAGTGTGACACAATGGCAATGAACCTGATCCGCACCCAGGCTGGGGACGGGATCTTCGTCAATCTTATAAAGGACGACCGCTTCAAGCATGACCGCATTTCGGTCAACTTCATTCTGCCGCTGTCCCGGGAAACCGCCACCGGCTATGCCCTGCTGCCCTTCCTGATGCAGCGCGGCTATGCAGGCTGCAGCGACTTTACCGCCTTTGCCCGCAAGCTGGACGAGCTCTACGGCGCAACCGTATCGGGCAGGGTTTCCAAGGCCGGCAGCTATCAGATCATCACCCTGACCATCACCCATGTGGACGACCGCTACACCCTGAACGGCGAGTCATTGGCCGAGGAGTGCGCCCGGCTGCTGGCCGACATCGTCACCCGGCCGGCCATCGAGAATGGCCGCTTCGATCCCGAGGCTGTTGCCACCGAGAAGAACTCACTGGCCGATACCATTGCCGCCGAGGTCAACGACAAGCGCAGCTATGCCGTGACCCGCTGCACCGAGCTGCTCTTTGAAGGGGAGCCGCTGGCAGTCAAGCAGTACGGCTA
>CAKWRB010000074.1:0-4506 GCA_934845495.1 uncultured bacterium | reverse complement strand
ACCATGCTGTCCACCGCTGCGGTGGAGATCACCATGATCGGCCCCTCGGCCGGCGATTCGATCACCGGCATCTTCCAGGAGGCTTTCCGGCAGGCGATGGAGCACCGGAACCGCCAGCCCATCACCCCCGACTTTGACATGGAGCAGAAGACCCCTGCCGAGGTGCGCCGTGTCACTGAGGAGATGGATCTCACCCAGGGCAAGATGGTCATGGGCTTCTCACTGCGCCCGACTGAGAATAAGCGCGCCCTGGCTGTCTCCCGCATCGCCACTGCCATCTACGGCAGTTCGCCCTTCTCCAAGCTGTTCATGAATGTCCGGGAAAAGCTGAGCCTCTGCTACTACTGTGCCTCTCGCACAATGGCAAGCTATGGCTATATGCTGGTGGACTGCGGCATCGAATCCGTCAACCAGGAAAAGGCTGAGGCTGAGATCCTCCACCAGCTGGACGAGGTCTGCGCCGGCAACTTCACCGAGGACGAGATGGAAAATGCCCGTTTGGCTGTGATCAATTCGCTGCGCTCGGTCACCGATTCGCTCAGCGCCATGAGCTCCTGGCTGCTCAATGAGATCCTCCAGGGCGGCAGCAGTGCCGATCCCACCGATGAGATCGCACTCACCCAGGCGGTCACCGCCGAGGAAGTCCGGGAGTATATGCAGTCGGCCAAGCTGAGTGTTGTCTACCTGCTGGCCGGGCGCAAGAAGGGAGAGTAACCTGCCATGAAGAAAGAAATCATTCGTTCCCAGCGTCTGGGGGAAGAGTACATCCGGGTGGAGCATCCGTCGGGGCTGACGGTCCTGCTCTATCCCACCCCCAAGCTGGCTTCCACCTATGCACTGTTCGCCACCAAGTATGGCTCGATCGATAACAGCTTCCGCCGCAGCGACGAGGCGGACTTTGCAACCGTTCCCGAAGGCATTGCCCACTACCTGGAGCACAAGATGTTCGACTGCAAGGACGGCGACGCCTTCTCCAAGTACGCCCAGACCGGCGCCAATGCCAATGCCTATACCTCCTTTGACAAGACTGCCTACCTCTTCTCCTGCACCGACCATGTGGAGGAGAGTCTGCGCATCCTGCTGGAATTTGTCACCGAGCCCTATTTCACCGAGGCCTCAGTCACCAAGGAGCAGGGCATCATCGGCCAGGAGATCGGTATGTATGACGACGACCCCGACTGGCAGGTGTACTTTAACCTGCTGGGGGCGCTCTACCAGGAGCATCCGCTGCGCATCGACATCGCCGGCACCGTGGAGACCATCTCCAGAATCAATGCCGACCTGCTCTACCGCTGCTACGACTGCTTCTACAACCTTCACAATATGGTGCTGTCGGTAGCGGGCAACTTCGACCCCGATGCCGCTCTTCGCCTCTGCGATGAGATCCTCAAACCGGCAGCCCCCATCACTGTGGAGCGCGCCCACATCTCCGAGCCGGAGGCCGTGCGCACCCATCGGGTGGAGGTGTCCATGCCAGTGGCCACCACTATGTTCCAGGTGGGCTTCAAGGGCCACTCGGTGGACGAGCCCACCAACTACCGCAACCAGATCCTCGATGAGGTCCTCAACGAGATTGTGGCCGGGGAGGGCTCCTCGCTTTACAGAGAACTGTACGACCAGGGGCTGATCAACAATACCTTTGGCACCGAAGTGATGTGTGGCCGGGACTACATGGCGCTCATCTTCGGCGGCGAATCCAAGGACCCGGACAAGGTCTACGAGGCCATCTGCCGGGAGTTTGACCGCTTCAAGGCAGAGGGGATCCCCGCTGCCGACTTCGAGCGGTGCAAGAAGTCGCTGTACGGCAAGTACATCGGCATCTTCAGCAGCTCCAGCTCCATTGCCACTGTGATGATGGAGACCCACTTCTTCGGTCTGGGCGCCTTTGATGTGCTGGAAATCCTCTCCGGTCTGACACTGGAGCAGCTGGAAGCCCGGCTGCATGAGACGGTGGATACCGACCGCAGCGCCCTGTCCATCGTTCGCCCGATGGCCTGATGGGAGGAGAACTGCTTTGGTTACAACTGTTTCATTCCCCGGCCTGGGGCTGGAATTTGAACTGAACCGGGTGGCCTTTTCCATCGGCGGGTTCAATGTATACTGGTACGGCCTGCTCATCGGCATCGGCTTTATGCTGGCAGGGGTCTATGTCCTCTCCAATGCCCGGAAGGTGGGCGTGGATGGCGACCGCCTCATCGATGTGGCAATGGTGGGGCTGCTCTGCGGCGTCATCGGCGCCCGGCTGTACTATGTGATCTTTGACTGGGAGTCCTTCCAGGGCAACCTCTCCAAGATCCTGGACATCCGCCAGGGAGGGCTTGCCATCTACGGTGGTATCCTGGCTGGTGTGGCCAGCGGCATCATCATGGCAAAGATCCGCAAGGTGCAGGTACGCCCGGCCCTGGATCTGGCAGCCGCCGGCTTCCTCATCGGCCAGAGCATCGGCCGCTGGGGCAACTTTGTGAATGTGGAGGCCTTTGGCTGCAATACCACCTCCATTCTCGGTATGACTGGTCCCAAGGTGGTGGGTTACCTCACCCAGGTCAAGAACTCGGGGGCGGCCTGGGCACAGGGGATCGACCCCACCATGCCGGTGCATCCCACCTTCCTCTACGAGTCGGTGTGGTGCATGACGGGCTTCCTGATCGTCGCCCTCTGGCTGATGCGCCATCGCAAGTACGATGGGCAGGTGTTCCTGTTCTACACCGGCTGGTATGGTCTGGGGCGGTTCTTCATCGAAGGACTCCGCACCGACAGCCTGATGTGGGGCCCGATCCGGGTATCCCAGGCGCTGGCACTGGCGGCCTTCCTGGTATCGGCTGCACTGCTGATCTGGCTGGGCTGGAAAAAGAAGAAGCTGGGGGAGGACTTCCTGCCTCTGTACATCCACACACCCGACGGGCAGGCAGTGGCAGCCGGCACCTTCTATCAGAAGGCTGCCGGGGCAAAGATTCAGCCGGAAGCAACTGCCGGCGAGCAGCCTGAGCCGGTGGAACAGCCGGCTGCTGATTCCGAGAGAGAAGACCGGGCCGAATAGCAGAAACAAAGGGAAGGAGCCTGAAAAATGGCACAGATCTTAGACGGAAAACTGGTGTCGCAAAAGATGCGGGAGCGGCTGCGCCGGGAGGTAGAAGAGCTGGCAGCAGAGGGGGTCGTCCCCGGACTGGCCGTAGTGCTGGTGGGAAATGATGTGGGCAGCCAGGTGTATGTCCGCAACAAGACCCAGGCCTGCGAGGAGCTGGGCATCCGCTCCTGGCAGTACAACCTGCCGGCCGATACAGCCCAGGACACCCTGCTGGAGCTCATTGAAACACTCAACGTCGACCCGGAGGTGCACGGCATCCTGGTGCAGTCCCCGTTGCCGGAACAGATCGACGAGGCACTGGTGACCAACTACATCCGCCCCGAAAAGGATGTGGACGCCTTTCACCCCTTCAATGTGGGACGGATCATGCTGGGGGATTACACCTACCTGCCCTGCACGCCGGCCGGCATCATGGAGATCCTGCGGGAATACGGCATTGACCCGGCTGGCAAGCACTGTGTCGTCGTCGGGCGCAGCCACATTGTCGGGCGCCCCATGTCGATGCTCATGCTCCATGCCAATGCCACGGTGACCATCTGCCACTCCCACACCCGGGATCTGGCTTCCCACACCCGCCAGGCGGATATCCTGGTGGCGGCGGTGGGGCGGGAGCGCTTCATCACCGCCGACATGGTCAAGGAGGGCGCCGTGGTCATCGATGTGGGCATGAACCGGGATTCCGAGGGCAAGCTCTGCGGCGATGTGGACTTTGCCGGCGTGGAGCCCAGGGTTTCGGCCATCACACCGGTGCCGGGAGGGGTTGGCCCCATGACCATCACCGAGCTTTTGCAGAATACCGTCACAGCGGCGAAAATTTTGAGCAAAAAAGCCGGAAAACCCTCTTGACATCGCATTTTACAGGTGATAAAATAATTTTACCGCATGCTCCGGGCTATAAGTGCGTCCTGTTACAGGACCCGCCCCCACGCAGCGAGTTTTTAGAAAGAGGCAGGTGCCTGGAACAATGTACGCTATCATCGAGACTGGTGGAAAGCAGTATCGCGTATCGGAAGGCGATATTCTTTTCATCGAGAAGCTGAACGCTGAAGCAGATTCCACTGTTGAGTTCGACAGAGTAATCGCTGCCGGCAACGATGGTGACCTCAAGTTTGGTACACCCACCGTTGAGGGCGCTAAGGTTACAGCAAAGGTAATCAAGAACGGCAAGTCTAAGAAGATCACCGTCTTCACCTACCGCGCCAAGAAGGATTCGAAGCGCAAGATGGGTCACAGACAGCCCTATACCAAGGTTCAGATCGAGTCCATCTCTCTGTAAGCCATGATTACCGCTGTATTTGCCTGTGCAGCCGATGCCGTCGCGGCAGTTACCGTATCGGGTCACGCCGGCTATGCTCCCGCAGGGGAGGATATCGTGTGTGCATCCGTGTCTTCGGCCGTGCAGCTCACTGCCAATGCCTTGA
>CAKWRB010000073.1 GCA_934845495.1 uncultured bacterium | reverse complement strand
CATGTGGGCCTCATCGATGATGTAGACCCGGTACCGCCCCACTGCCGGGGTGAAGTTTGCTTCGTCCCGAAGATCGCGGATGTTGTCCACACCGTTGTTGCTGGCGGCATCGATTTCCAGAACATCCAGCACCGAGCCATCGTCGATGCCCCGACAGACCTCACACTCCCCACAGGGATCCCCGTTCCGGGGGTCCTTGCAGTTGAGTGCCTTGGCCAGGATCTTGGCACAGGTGGTTTTGCCGGTGCCGCGGCTGCCGGTAAACAGATAGGCATGGGCCGGGTTGCCCGCTGCCACCTCGCTCTGCAGAGTGTGGGTGATATGTTCCTGCCCCACCACATCTGCAAAGAAAGCGGGACGGTATTTCCGATACAGTGCAATATGCAACTTTCCCAGCCTCCCTCTGTTCTTGCCGGCTCTGCGGCTCTATAAGCAAAGCGTGCGCTTTGTCACACCGGCAGACAGGTTTGCTGCGGCACATCTTCGAACCGCTTAATGCTGCTCGGTTCCCCGCCTGACATGATTCACGGCCGTCAATCGCACAGGACCAATCTGCCAGCGTGGCAAAGCACACGCTTCATTGCCCTATTCTCTACAATTAGGCTTTCTTATTATACAATATTATGCCGGACTTTTCAAGTATCCTGTCAAAAAAACTGCGCTCCGTCCGGTCCGGAGCCATCGGTGCAGCCGGTCACCTGGTACCCGCTCTGTGCAATGGCCTGCTCCAGCACTGAGCGGGTCAGCCCCTGAGCCTGCACCCACACCCTGCCCTGAAGCACCGATACCTCGGCGTTCCGGACCCCTGGAATGGCACAGAGCTTCTGCTGAAGCGCGCTGCCATCCTGTCCTGTGCCCGGCACCACCGTGAACCCATAGGTCTGTTCTGGCGTATCCCGATCCGAAAAAATCTGTTCCTGCATCCGGTTTCTCCCCTCTATCTCAGCTTCCCCGAATCTGCGATGGCATCGCAGATCTCTGCAAACACCGGCGCGGCATAGTCTCCGCCCGACTCCATTCCCTCGGCCAGCACTGCAATGGCATACTGCGGCTCGTCCGCCGGGTAGAACCCGGCAAACCAGGCCTGGACGATCTCCTCGCCAGCCTCATCGTAGGTGCCGGTCTGGGCCGATGCGGTCTTGCCCCCTGCGCCCCAGGCTCTGGGACGCGCCTTGGTGCCGCTGCCCTCCTCTACTACCCCAATCATCATCTGCTGCACCTGAAGAGCCGCCGATTCCCGGATCACCTGACGGGGAGCATAGGTGGGTGTATGCTCCGAGATTTCCTGCCCGTCCTGGGTGTAGCCGGCAATGAGCTTTGGGGTCACTGCAGCGCCGTCGTTGGCGATTGCCGCCATCAGCTGGGCGATCTGCAGCGGTGTGGCGGTGAGGTACCCCTGCCCAAAGCCAAAGTTGGCCGTCTGCCCAGGGACCGACAGCTCCTCGTAGGTGGGCAGCCGCCCGGCTGATGCCCGAATCCCATCGGCCAGCTCCAGAGAGGAACCGAACCCGATGGCCGCTGCCTTGGCCGCCACCGACTCTCCGCCGGTGAGCTGGATCAGCGATACAAAGTAGGGATTGCAGGATTTTTCCATTGCGTGGAGCATATCCAGTGCCCCGTGCCCGGCCAGGTTGTGGCAGCGGAAGATGACATCTTCCACCTGGATATAGCCGGGACAATCGTAGGCATGACCGGCATAGCCCTGCTCGATGGCGGTGGCAGCCACCAGCACCTTGAAGGTGGAGCCGACGCTGTACGGAAGCAGCGCCCGGTTGATGAGCGGACTGTCCGGGTCCTCCAGCGCCTCTTCCACCCGGGTGGGGTCGTAGGCGGGCAGGCTGGCCATCGCCCGGATCTCCCCGGTGTGGACATCCAGCACCACCACTGCCCCTCTTTGGAAGTGCCGGGCGGCTGCCTGCTCTGCGGCCTGCTGAATCTCCCGGTCGATGGTGAGTACGATCCCCCCGCCTGTACCATAGTGATCTTTTACCACCTGTGGGGGTGTGCTGGAGAGTGCCTGACCCATTGTATCGGTGACATACCGCACCGACAGACTGCCGCCGCAGCTGCGCAGGTATTCATCAAAGGCGGCCTCCAGGCCGGTGACCCCCTTCCCCTCGCCATCCAGGTAGCCGATGAGATGCACCGCTGTCTGGTCGGGGGCGACCCGATCCTGCACCTGGAATACCTCCACCCCCGGCGCAAAGACCTCCGGGGAGGCCACATCGATCACAAAGGGGCTGAATCCTGCCAGCGCATGGGTGGCCGCTTCCCGATCCTCGGCCGCCAGCACCGGATACAGGGCACCGGCAGCCTCGGCAGAGGGCTGTACCGCTGCGACATAATGGGCACTGGAACCGGTGAGCGGATGCAGGTTGCAGTCATAGATCTGCCCTCGGCCCTGATCCACCTCCAGCAGCCAGCTGCTCTGCCCGCCGGCTGCCGCCGCATAATACGCCGACTGCGAGAGTACAAAAATTCGCAGGATCATCGTTATAAAAAGAAGGATCAGGGTGACAAATACCCCTGCACACCGCCGCTCCACCTTGCATCGCCTCCATACAACATCGTTTTGGGATAGTATGGGGCACCTTTCCGGCTTTATGCAGCGGCTGCACTGTTTGCCGCACAAGAAAAGGCGCCCGGACTCTCCGGACGCCTTGGTATTATGATTCTGATTCGCTTTCTTCGCTTTCGCCCGGCTCCTCGCCCACATAGATCTGGACGATATCCCGGGTTTTATCGATGGTCTGGCCTTCCACAACACTGGTCTTCCCCACGATACCAGGGGGATATTCCTCGCTTCCGACCAGCTCGTAACGGATTCCCATCTCCCCCAGCGTTTTGAGGGCAAAATCCAGGTTGCTCCCCACCAGGCCGGGCATCTTGACATTCTGGGGGCCACGGCTGACAGTGAGCAGCACATAACCCTTGTTGATCATCTTCACCCCGGCATCCGGCGACTGGCTGATGACGATCCCCTGGGGGATGGAGTCATCGTAGACATATTTGATGCTGAACTGGAACAGATCGCTCCACTCCGCGTTGGAGGTGATGGTCTCCACATAGCGGCCCTCCAGCGACGGCACATAGTGCGGCTCCGGGAAGGTGACAACCTGGGGACGGGAGAAGGAGGGCAGGTGGATGGGGGTGCCGATCAGCGCACTGACCCCCACTGCCGCGCCGCCGCAGGCCAGCAGAAAAAGCAGCACTGCCAGCGCCAGCTTTTTCCGGGACCAGCTCCGGGTCGGTTTTTTCGGGGAAGCTCCGGGCTTTTCGGGCAGGACCATCGTCTTTTCCGGCTCCTGCCGGACCGCCTTGCCCAGGACCCGGGTCTGTTCGTCCAGGATCAGGGTCTCGTTGGCCTTGATGGAAAAGACCGAGGTGTTGCCCTGCTGGGATTGCAGGATCCCGGCGGAGAACTCCTCGATGCTCTGAATGCGGTGCTCGCTCTCCGGGCAGAGGGCCTTTTCGATGGTGGAGGCCATACTGCCGGGCAGCCCGGGCAGTTCCCGCAGGCCTGGCAATGCCTCCCCGGCCTGGCGGTCCCCACCCTGGGGCAGATACCGCCCGGTAAGCATATGATAGGCCACAGCTCCAATGCCATACACATCGGTCCAGCTGCCCTGCCACCGGTTGGCTTCATACTGCTCCGGCGCCGAAAATCCGGGGTACAGCTCGCAGTCGATGCCGCTGCCCCGGGTGCGCAGCGAAAGGGTGGAAAAACCGGTGACCCGGATCCGGGACTCCTCGTCCACCAGGATATTGCGGGGACTGATGCCGCCATGGATCAGCCCGTCCCGGTGAATGGGGGTCAGGGCCGAGCAGAGCTCCAGCATGATGCGCTTGGACTCCATCACCGAAAGCGCCCCGTTCTCCCGGACATACTGAGCCAGGGTGGGCAGATCGTAGAGTTCGCAGACGGCATAGGCCGTTCCCTGCTCCAGAAAGATCTCCCGCACCTTCTGCAGGCCGGAGGAGTCGGATTCCGCCACCGCCTTGTACATATCGGTAAAATCGAACATCAGCGACTTGAATGCCAGCAGGGTTTCGTCCCCCACCAGCACCGAGCCATCGGGCTGCCGCCGGCAGAGATTGCCCGGGAAATACTCCCGGATCTCCACCCGGATATTCTCCTGGTTGTCATAGGCCAGATAGGTGATGCCTTCCCCATTGAAGTGCAGAACTTTACCGATCTGGTACCGGCCAGCCAGTATGTTCCCGACCGCTCTGCCATGAGCACGGGTGTTTTCCGCCTCGGCAATCCCCCGCTCCTCCCCACAGGTGGGGCAGATGTTCTGATCGCTCAGGTTCAGGCAATAGGGACATCGCTGTTTTTCCACTCTTCCGGCCTCCTTTCCTCCGCATCTTCCCGTTCCGGAAGCCCTGAAGTCTTTCCAGGGCGCAGATATCTATTTTTTATCATACTATATTTATGGCCGGGTTTCAAGATTTTTGCCTGCTTTCTGCCGATATTCTCCCCCGGATGCCGCGAGGAATGATCCCGGCAAAACAGGACAAGCCCCCGGAGGCTATACTCCGAAGGCTTGTGTGTTGCAGTTAAATATCAGTGAACATCTGCTGCAGGCTTCTTTTTGAACATGATCAGCAGGATCACGAAATCTACACTCAGCACTGCTGCGGCCAGATACCAGGCCGGTGCATAGCTACCCTGGCTGTCAAAGATGGCAGCGGCAATGGGGGAACCAATGGCGGTACCCACCGAGTTGGCCACATTGACAATGCCGTAGATGCTGCTGTAATCCCGGTTGCCGAACAGCGAGGTGGTGAGGATGGGATACGAAACGGTGGTGATGGCACAGCCCACACCGAACAGCAGCAGGAATGCACCGATGAAGGCCACACCCGAAGCTGCCATGCTCAGGATCCCGATGCCGCCAATGACACAACCCATGCAGATGAGGGTGCTGTTGCGGGTGCCCAGCTTATCGTACATCCGGCCGGTGAGCAGCTTGCCCACTGCCATCAGACCCAGGCTGCAGGAGCTGACCATTGCGGATACCTCATAGCTGTATCCGATATCGCTGATATAGGAGGCCAGCTGCTGTACGACCGAGCAGCAGCAAGCGGTGATCACCATCACCGAGAGCAGCAGCAGCCAGAACCGGATATCCCGGCGAGCTTCGGCATAGGTCATGCCATATACTTCTGCTGTGCCGTCCTGGGCACGGCCGCCGTAGGGCTCCAGGCCCTTATCCTCCGGGCGCACCCGGATCAGGAAGAAGGTGCAGGGGGCAATGGCCAGGAACATCAGACCAGCCATGACCAGATAGGTCTTGCGCCAGCCCATGCTGCCCATCAGCGCACTGATGATGGGGTTGAGAACGATGCCGCCGACGCCGCTGCCCATAAAGACAAGGCCCATTGCCAGGCCCTTCTTCTCCCGGAACCAGTTGTTCACCAGCATGGAGCAGGGAACCTGGGCCAGCAGGGCCAGGAACACGCCCACAGCGATGGAAACTGCATAGAAGGCCACCGGGGTGCTGGCGGTGGAGTAGAGCGCATAGCTGGCGCTCAGGCCCACTGTGGCGATCATCATGATCTTCTTGATACCGATGCGGCTGCTGAAAATCTTACCGGAGAAGAAGGAGACAGCCATCATCGCCACCGAAATCATGGTGGAGTTCATCGAGAACGCCTGACGGGACAGGCCCAGGTCCTCAGTGACCGGCTTGATAAACAGGCCGAAGCAGTTCATGACCAGGCACAGAGCAAAGCACATGATCATAAAGCAGGATGCGACAATCACCCAGCCATAATGGAAGCCGGATGTTTTGTTGTTAGACATTGTGTGAATCTACCCTTTCTTTTTGAAATCCAAAGGCAATCTTATCACGCAAGGACCAGGCTCTGCAACCTTTCCACTTCCATTTTTCTGCCAGCTCGCAAAAATCGGATATTATACACAAAGAATCTGTATATTTTTAGGTTACAATCGCTAACGATTTGTCTCTTGACCGGGGAAGCGAATGCTCACCTCGCCGGTTTGCAGGCGGATTTTCCGCCCCTGCCGGTCTACGACCAGCGCCGCCTCCTCGTCGATGGACTCCGCCACCGCCTCATAGGGCTCCTGCCCCACCGGCAGCACACGCACCGGCTGCCCGAGCAGGATGCTTCTCCGACGGTATTCCGGAAGGAAGCTGCGCTGGCGCACCAGGTCGGGCAATTCGTCCCGCAGCCCACGGATCAGGGCAGCGGCGGCCTCGTTCCGGCTGGCCCCGGGCAGCAGGAAGTCCCGCAGGGAACCGGCAACCTCCGGGAGCAGCTCCGGTGGTGTGGCAAAGTTCACTCCGATCCCCACTATGATGCCCGCCGGCTTCCCCTCCCGGACCACCGCCTCAGTCAAAATCCCGGAAATCTTTTTACCGCTGCAGAACAGGTCGTTGACCCATTTGATGCCGATGCGGGCCCGGGTCAGGCGTTCCAGTGCCTTGACGGCCACCACCGCTGCTGCCGGGGTCACCAGATGGGACTGCTCCAGCACCGCAGAATCGGTGAGCAAAACGCTCAGATAGATGCCGGTGCCGCCCGGCGAGGCAAAGGGACGCCCCATACGCCCCCGGCCGGCTGTCTGGTAATCGGCAAGGACGGCTGTTCCATGGCCTGCCCCCTGCCCGAACCGCTCCCGGGCGACATCGTTGGTAGAGCCAAGGGACTCATG
>CAKWRB010000072.1 GCA_934845495.1 uncultured bacterium | reverse complement strand
CGCCGGGTGAGGTTTGCCTTGTAGAACTTGGTTTTGATCTTGGGAAGATCGGCAGCGCTGATGCCGCAGCCGGTGTCCTCCACCTCGATGACGATGCTGTTGCCCTCCACCCGGGCGGACACCGTGGTGGTATCCCCGGGATCGGAGTACTTGAGGGCGTTGTCGATGACATTGATGAACACCTGCCGCAGCTTGCCGCGGTCGCCGAATACCGGCACAAAGAGGTCGGGCTCATCGTAGATGAGGAGCATTCCCTCCCGCTTGGCGCGCTCGGTGTACATAATCACCGCCTCGCTGAGTTCTGCCAGCACATCCATCTTGCTCTTGACCAGCTTCATGCGGCCGGACTGCATACGGGAAAAGTCCAGCAGCTCCTCCACCATGTCCGAAAGGCGCTCGGTTTCCCGCATGATGACGCCCATGCCGGTTTCCAGGGTGGCATGGTCGATGTTTTCGTCCATGAGCATAGTCTCGCCCCAGCCGCGGATGGCGGTGAGGGGGGTGCGCAGCTCATGGGAGACCGAGGAGATGAAGTCATTCTTGAGCTTTTCCGAGTTGGCAAGTTCCTCGGCCATGTAGTTGATCACATCGCTGAGTTCGCCAATCTCATCGTCATTTTTCTTTTCCAGCCGGGCCTTGAAGTCGCCCTGAGCAATGCGCCGGGCGGTCTCCGAGATCTCGCTCACCGGGTTGACGATCGAGTTGATGAAGTAGGAGCTGGAGAAGATGACAAACAGAATGATGGCCAGGCACACCGAGCCGATGATGGCAGTGAGCAGGGTGATCTGGTCGTCCACCCGCTCCAGCGAGACCACATAGCGGGTGGCGGCCAGGTTCTGGCTGGCGGAGCCGGCTGCCACCGAAACCGCCATGATGTTCTCGCCGCCGATCCGCCCCTGAAAGACATCGATGCCATCCGGGGAGGAGAGGGCGCCCTCAAAGTCGGGCATGGAGAGATCCTCCTCCGGCAGGAACCCGGAGGAGGTCATCATCACCTTGCCGCTGCCATCGATGGCCATCAGCTCCATGGTCTCCCGGTACTCGAAGGTTTCCACAATGTTCTGCAGTTCCTGGGAAAAGTTCACCGAACTGTCCTGGGCATAGGTCTGCAGCAGGGTGGAGATCACCGACGACCGGGAGAGAATGATCTGCTGAACGCTGCTGTAATAGAAGCTGCGTACGCCGATCGAAAAGGCGATCATGACGCCAAGCAGGATCACAAAGATGACGCCGAGGCCGTTGACCAGCCAGCGCCGGGTGATTTTTTTCATGGCCACAGCCGGAAGGCCTCCTTTCGGGTCAGAGTGGGGAAGGGGTTACGGGTTCCATTTGTAGCCGTAGCCCCATACAGTGGTGAGGTGGCGGGGTTCGCTGGGTTCGTCCTCGATCTTCATGCGCAGGCGGCGGATGTTCACATCCACGATCTTCACATCGCCCATGTAGTTCTCTCCCCAGATGTTGGAAAGGATCTCGCTGCGCTCCAGGGCCTTGTTGGGGTTCTGCATGAAGAATTCCATGATCTGGAACTCTACCTGGGTCAGGTCGATGAGGTTGCCGTTCTTGGTGAGAGTGCGGCTGGAGAGATTGAGGATAAATGGGCCGGAGTGGATCTCGTCGGCTGTCTTGCCGCCGCCGGACAGCGATACCCGGCGGTAGATGGCATCCACCCGGGCCAGCAGTTCGGAGGGGGAAAAGGGCTTGGTGATGTAGTCATCGGCGCCAAGCATCAGCCCCTGGACCTTGTCCATCTCCTGGCTCTTGGCCGAGAGCATGATGATGCCGATGCTGCTGCTCTGCTCCCGGATGCGGCGGCATACTTCAAAGCCGTCGATGCCCGGCAGCATGATGTCCAGAATGGCGATGTCAAAGTCGCCGCCGGCCTGGGCAAAGGCCTCCAGGGCTGCTTCGCCGCTGGCCACATCCACCACATCATAGCCCACCCGCTTAAGGTTGAGCACCACAAAAGCGCGGATATTGTCTTCGTCCTCCATCACAAGGATCTTACGCATGAGGGGAATACCTCCTTTTTATTTCGGTGATCCGCCCAGGAAAGGCCGGGGCGGGGGGGAATTTCGGTGTCAGCGGAGCTGGAACCGGGAGCGCACCTCCGATTCGGTGATGCTCAGCTCGTGGTCCGCATTCGGAAGGCTGGCGGTGTATTCAAAAATACCCTTGGTGGCCAGCGGAAAATAGACGCCAGTGCTGAACTTGTCCTGATAGTCCTGGTGGGAGCTGACCTTCAGCGAGAGCAGAACGGTGCCCGAGGAGTTGAGGTCGCTGCCGTACACCACAAACTGCCATTCGTTGGTTTCGGTGATCCGGCGCACCGTCACCTTGTTCACCCAGCTGTCCGGCATCAGGAAGATGTAGCCCATTTCCTGATTGGATACCACCGAGTAGGCAGGCAGCAGTTCGCCGTCGTAGAGGTTCTGGTAGTTGATGCGGTAGATGTTTTCGTCCACATCACTGGAGGAGTAGCCGGGCATCAGGGTGGAGTTGGGGATATCGGTGATGCCGTCGCCGTTGTAGTCCTGGCAGGTGAGTTCCGCCGGGCGGATGGTCTGGCCGTACAGGCTGTCCGGCCGCTCATCCTCCTCGCTGGGTTCCACCGCTGTGACCACATCCATATTGAAGCCGTTCAGCACCACGATGTCGGTGGCGGCAGAGGAGGAGCTGATCAGCTCGTCCACATAGATGGCAGTCTCCCCGTCCAGGGTTTTGCCCAGGGTCAGGCCGGTGAAGTCGATGGCGCGGCTGCTGAGAATGATCTCGTCCCGGGCGATGACCCGGCTGCCGGCCCGGCGGACGATCTGGAGGGAGGGATCGCGGCTGCTGGCCCAGCCAAGCAGCACCATTTCGCTGTATCCGTCCTCGTTGATGTCCATGAAGTAGATCCGGTCGCCGGAGCCGCTGAACAGGTTGGAGAGCGTGCCCGTCTCGTAGGAGTAGATCTCGATGTCCAGTTCGGTGCGGCCCCGGTCCTTCCAGCTGATGATCAGGTCGTTGCGGTCCAGCGAGGAGAGCGAGGCGAGGTCCACCGTGTAGATGTCATCACCGGCACCGGCCATGTCGTAGACCGATTCCCATTCGCCACGCTCGTTCTGGTCCAGGATATTCATCCGGATGGTGTCGTTGCCGGTAAGCTGGTAGAACACCACTGCCTCGTTAGAGGGCTCGTTGTCCAGGTCACAGAGGAGATAGGCCGAGCGGTTCTCGCCGGATATGGGGTATTTCAGGGTGAAGTCATCGGTGCCAAGCCCACGCTCCAGCGCCTCGGCCAGGGCAGCCTGGTCGGGGCTGAGCTGCGGGGGCTCCAGCAGGTCCTCGGTGTTGGCCGAAACCATGCTGCAGGAGGAGAGCAGCCCGGTGAGCAGGCAGACCCCCAGTGCGGTCAGGATCGATTTCATCGGGACGGTTCCCTCCTTTCGCGTTGCAGGCTGGCATCACCAGCAGTTTTCGTGAATCTTTTCCGGTTCCACCCGGTCAGGGGCAGGTCTTGTCTCGGCCGGCATGCCCAGGACCACCAGGGAGTAGGCCTTGATGTGTTCCGGCAGGCCCAGCAGTTCCCCAAAGGACTGCTGGCGCTCGGTGTGGTCTACACCGCACCAGACGGCGCCGACGCCCAGACTGTGGGCAGCCAGCAGGATATTCTGGGTGGCGGCGGCACAGTCGTCCATGTAGAACGGGCCGGAGACCGACTCATCGCCGCAGACCAGGATCGCCCAGTCGGCCTGGGGCAGCATCTTGGCATAGGGGTGCAGGTCGGAAAGCTGCTGCATCAGCGCACGGTCGGTGATGGATACAAAGTGGAAGGGGCGGCGGTTCATGGCGCTGGGCGCACAGAAAGCTGCCTCCAGAATGGCCTGGCGAACCGGCTGTGCAATGGGTTCGCCGGTGTATTTACGGATGCTTCGACGGGTTCGGATCGCGTCGAGCACGGCATTGTTTTCCAGCATGGGGAACACCTCTTTCTCACAGCTGTCCCGGTCGATCCGGGGCAGACAAAACTACTATATAGTTTATATCAAACGGTGCTGCTGTGTCAATGAAAAACGGCTGGTTTGCGGCGGCCTTCTGGTGTGCAGAACCGGTGGTAAATCCAGCAAAAAAGCCGCCCGGACCGGCCGGACGGCAGTGAGTTTAAGCCATGAGGTTGGACATATACCGGAAGCTGCCGTCCTCCTGGGGACGCACCGACAGCACCCGGCTGCTGTCCGGCAGGGGCTCGCCAGTGCAGGGATCGTACAGGCAGTAGCTGATGCGCAGCAAGTCCTCCTGCTGGTGGGCGGACAGCACCTGCACCCGGGGCAGCGCCGCCTCGTAGTCCCGTTCGAAGGTGTAGTGCATACAGTCGCTGGGGTAGTCAAAGTCGTAGATGGTGTACACCACCGCCCGGCGGTTGATGCCGTCAAAGTACCGGGAGAGGGTCTCCACCAGGTAATTCACCGGGATCCAGCCGTCGGGGTAGGCCTCCCGGAAGGAGATGCCGTCCACCGCCCAGGCGATGTCCTCTGCCAGCATCAGCAGGTCGCCGGCCTCTTCCGGGCTGCTCCAGGTCTTTTCCCCGATAGCAGTGGCGGCGATGGGCTTGAGGTAGGTGTCATAGATCTGGCGCAGTTCGGCGGTGTCCCCGTACAGCTCTGCCTCGTTGATGGCACGGAAGCCAAAGTCGGCACCGCTGCCGGTCTGGGCGGTGAAGAAGCCGTAGCGGGTGAGCTGTGGTTCGGTGAGGGTGTCGGTCTGCTCCAGCTCCGGGGAGCTGATCCAGTCCTGGGTCTCGCTGTGGGAGAGGGTGAGCCCCTCCCCGGTGTTCCGGCAGAGCAGCCGGGTGCAGGCAGCGGAGTCCCCGCTTCCGCGGAATTGGTAGATCTCCACGGTGCCGCCCTTTTTCTCCAGCGACTTCAGTGCCTCCTCGGCCATGACTTTGGTGGTGAGGGGCTGTTCTTCATAGGTGATCAGGCTGCCTGAATGGACCGCCTGCTGCCAGAGTTCGCTCTGGGTCAGCTCTTCAGGAATGGGGGCAGCCAGCAGGGAGCTGTCCAGCAGTTCACTGCCGGACTGAAAGCTGCAGGACGCCAGGAACAGGCAGGCGGCAGCAGCCAGGGAAAGCAGACATCGTTTCATGGAATACCTCCGTATAGTCAGAAAAAAAGCGGCCGGCGCCGGGGAAACCCAGCGTCAGCCGCGGCATGGACAAAAAAGTGTTGTTTCCGGCAGGAAACGGTTACCGGTCGCCGGGGAAGCTGCTGGTCACAGCGGATTCGGCATTCTTCACCAGACTGAGCAGCGAGGTGGAAAAGAGCGGATAGAGCTCGCTCATGCGCTGGGTGGTAAGGGGATCGGCATTCTGGTCCAGCTCTCCGCTGTCCACCAGGGCGGCAATGTCTGCCTCCCGCAGCTGCATTACTGCATCGGCATAGCGGCTGGAGAGCACCCGGGGCAGGGAGAAGAGGTTCTGCTGGTTTTTGGGGTTTGCCGAGTAGACCAGCCGGAACATCCGGTAGACAGCCAGCATCAGGAATTCGCTTGCGGCGGTGATCAGCCGGCGGTTGCCAGTGCGGGCCATCTGGTCAAACAGCACATTGAGCGAATTGGCGATGAGCTTTTTGTTGAGCACCGGCAGTACACCAGCCGAACCCATCACATTTTCCTTGCCGCCCATATCCGGCTCGGGGATCTCGTCCACCGAAAGGGTGGTGCCGTCCCGGTCGGCGGAGCGCCCCAGCAGATAGTCGCAGGAGACGCCGTAGAAGTCGGCGCACTTGACCAGGAAGCCCAGTCCGCACTCCCGGATCCCATTTTCGTAGTGGGAGAGCAGCGCCTGGGAGATCCCCAGTTCAGCCGCGGCCTGTTTCTGGCTGATATTCTTTTCTTTGCGCAGCAGAGTGATCACACGGGAAAACTCGGATTTCACGGCGCAGCCTCCTCCAGTGGTTGATTAAAAATCCGGCTATTCTTCAAAACAGCCGGCTTATGATAGAAATTATAAGCGAATTAAAACTGTTTGTAAAGTGGGTTTCCCCGAAATGTTCAAGAATTTGTCGAGGAAAGTTCAGGAATCCCTTACAAAACCGTTGATAATTCCGGAAAATCCCATGATATACTGGTGACAGATTGATTCGAAAGGCAAATTCGATTATACTTATGGTATATCTTCCGGCCTGCCGGCTGGGCGCTGACAAAGGAGAATGAATCAATATGATCACCTATAAACTGCATCTGATCCGTCATGGACAAACCGAGGGCAACCAGAAGGGCCTGTTTGTGGGCCGCACCGATATGCCGGTTTCGGAGGAGGGCTTCGACGAGCTTTCCCGCCTGCGTGACACCTATGAGTATCCCAGGGTGGGGGCGGTGTACACCTCCCCGCTGCGCCGCTGCCTGCAGACGGCGGAGTTTTTGTACCCGAACAATATGCTCACTGTGGTGGATGATCTGCAGGAGATGGACTTCGGCGCCTTTGAGGGCAAGTCGGTGGCCGATCTGGAGGACGACGAGGCCTTTGGCCGCTGGCTGGCGGATTCGGCCCACAATGCCCCTCCCGGAGGTGAGACCGGCCTGCAGATGGCCGAGCGCCTGATGCGCGCCATCAGCGAGATCTTCGCCCACATGATGCAGAACCGCATCACCAGTGCGGCAGTGGTCACCCATGGCGGCGCCATCATGACCCTGCTTACCGCCTTTGGCTATCCC
>CAKWRB010000071.1 GCA_934845495.1 uncultured bacterium | reverse complement strand
GGTCGGGGTTCAGGATCACCAGTTCGGAATCGTAACTACTGTTGTAATAGCTGCTGTACACGCCATAGATGGTGTCGTCGATTATCTCTAATCCGTAGAACCAGTCAAATGAATCGTAGCTTGTCAGAGCGGTGTAATCGGACTGATCCTCGGCGCTGACGCTCGCCATGCTCCATGTTGTACCGCTGCCCTCGTACCCAAAGATGGTGGTGCCGGTATCCTGTGCAAACGCTGTCGTCGGCAGCAGCCCCATCATCAGGCAGAGGCTGAGCAGCAGCGCCCCCAGTCTTGCGCCTATGTTTCTCTTCTTTGTGTTCATGTTATATTCTCTCCTTTCGTTCTTAATAAAGCCGATAGTTTCAGCTCGTTTTCCAGCAGCTGTTCCACACGGTCAGCCAGATAATCCGCCGCACGCCGCTGCCCCTGCACGGAAAGACCCTGGCAGGGCGCACTTATCTGCACCATCAGGACGGTCGCAGGCAGCTCCTCCGATACGGAAAGTTCAAATCCGCTCTGATTTCCGTAAACGGTCACTTTGGCGGCGATCCGTCCGTTTTCCGCTTTGTCGTATTCGCTTTCTTCCGAATCCAGAACATCATACAGCGCATACAGCACCAGCTGCTTGGGGTGGGTGAGCCGCTTTTTCCGGTGGCCGGTGTGGGGCCAGGGGTTGCAGAAGTTGATGCAGATGCGGTCCACCGTATCCTCCGGCGAGAGCAGGGTGTGGATGATGCCGATCTCGTAGGCAGTCAGGCGCAGGTTGTCCACCGGACGGCCCTCCTCGGCAAAGACTGCCTGGATGTTGCGCCGGGCCACCGCCAGGATATCGCTCTTGATGTCGATGGCCAGCAGGTTCACCTCCGGGTGATCGGCTGCCACCCGGGCTGCATAGGTGCCCTTGCCGCAGCCCAGTTCCAGCCAGAGAGGCTGTTCCGGACGGTCGAACTGCTCGGCCCAATGGCCCCGGTTCCGGCTGGGGTCCTTCATAAAATAGGGGCAGGCCGCCAGTTCGGGGCGTGCCCACTTTTTCCGCCGCATTCGCACGATGTATCGCTCCTTTTCTTACCAGTCGTTGATGTGTGCCCGGCGCATTGCGCCGAAGATCTGGGATTTGATATCCCGCTTCTGGTGCTCCATTTCCCGCACCCACTGCTTGGCCCATTCCCGTTCGGTGTGGCCGTCCACCGGGCAGCTGGATTTGATGATGGGGAAGTTTTCCCGCCGCACAGCCTGGCGGACCTCCTTTTCCTCGGCCAGGATCAGCGGACGGATCACGGTGAGGTCCTTCCGGCTGAGATAGGATACCGGGGAGAAACAGCCCAGCCGCCCCTGATCGAACAGGTTCATGATAAAGGTCTCCACGGCATCGTCCTTGTGGTGGCCCAGTGCCAGCTTGTTGCAGCCCAGTTCCTTGGCGGTATCGTGCAGCGCACCCCGCCGCATTTTGGCACACAGGCTGCAGGGATTGGTCTCTTCCCGGATATCGAACACCACCCGGCCGATGTTGGTGCGCTTGATGACATACTCGATGCCCTCCTGCTCAAACAGCTCGGCAATGGGGGAGTAATCACACTCCACGCCGCCAAAGCAGGGGTCGAGGGTGATGGCTGCCACCTGATAGTCGATGCCGATGAACCGCCGCAGCCGCTGCAGCGCCAGGGTAAGGGCAACGGAATCCTTTCCGCCGCTGACACCCACTGCCACCCGGTCTCCGTCCTGGATCATATTGTACTCTGTAATGGCCTTGCGGGCCAGTCCCATAATTCTCTGCATAAATGGTTCTCTTTCGCTTCAGACTTTGTGTATAAAAAACCAGCGCTCTGACCGCTCCGGCACTTATTTTATCATATCCCCGGCAAATAGGGAACCCCGGAAACCCTTTGCGGAAAACAAAAACCATTTCCCAGAAAACCCAAGTGGAACCGGCCAGGGAGGGAACCGTCCGGTTCCCTACCACATTTGAGTGAGCGAAGCGAACGGGAATACCCGCCGCAGCGGACGGCACAAGCCGGAACAAGCCAAAGACTGGTCTTTGGCTTGTTTTACCGAAAGTTTCCGGTTCCGGGAGGTGAATTTGTTAAGTTTTTGACACTTTACAGGGCGCTGGATTTCCTGTATCATGGTAATAAGCAGAGTTCGCTGTTTTTCAGGGGTGGACCCGCAGAAGATCAAAAGGTTTGCCATGGCGGAAGGGGCCAAATCGCTCCGGTCTGCCATGCCAGTGTGAGAAAAAGAGGTGTCTGTTTTTATGAGAGGCGTTGAGACCCGTATTCAGGAAATACGCCACCGGATCTTTACCGAAGTGGCACGCATGGCCTACCACACCGAGTGGTCGGTAGCCAAGCGCATTGAGGAGCTCCCGTACAAGATCATTCCGGGCGAAGTGGGTAACTTCCGCAATGATGTGTTCCTGGAGCGTGCCATCGTAGGCGAGCGCCTGCGCCTGGCCATGGGCCTGCCCAACCGCGGCGCCGGTGAACATGCCCCCATTTCGGATAATATCGAAGCAGCGGACAAGGACGAGACCTACTACACTCCTCCGCTGATCAACATCATCAAGTTTGCCTGCAACGGCTGTGCAGAAAAGCGTGTGATGGTCACCGAGGGCTGCCAGGGCTGTCTGGCCCACCCCTGTGTGGAGGTTTGCCCCAAGGGCGCCATCACCCTGGACCGCTACAACGGCCGCAGCATCATCGACCCCGAAAAGTGCATCAAGTGCGGACGCTGCGCCGAGGTATGCTCCTACCATGCCATCATCACCCAGGAGCGCCCCTGTGCTGCTGCCTGCGGTATGGATGCCATCTCCACCGACATCAACGGCAAGGCCGAGATCGACTACGACAAGTGCGTTTCCTGCGGGCAGTGCCTGGTGAACTGCCCCTTCGGTGCCATTGCCGATAAGAGCCAGATCTTCCAGGTGATCCGGGCGATCCAGTCGGGCGAGCGGGTCTATGCTGCGGTGGCTCCTGCCTTCGTTGGTCAGTTCGGCCCCAAGGTGACCCCCGGCAAGCTGCGTGCTGCCATGAAGAAGCTCGGCTTTGCCGATGTCTTTGAAGTGGCCATCGGCGCGGACCTGTGCGCCACCCAGGAGGCCGAAGACTTCATCGAGGAAGTTCCCGAGAAGCTGCCCTTCATGGCAACCTCCTGCTGCCCGGCCTGGTCGGTCATGGCCAAGAAGCGCTTCCCCGAATATGCCAACTGCATCTCGATGGCGCTCACCCCCATGGTGCTCACCGCCCGGCTGATCAAGAAGGAACAGCCCAACGGCAAGGTGGTCTTCATCGGGCCCTGCGCCGCCAAGAAGCTGGAGGCCATGCGCCGCAGCGTCCGCAGTGAAGTGGACTTCGTCCTCACCTTTGAGGAGATGGCCGGCATCTTCGATGCCCGGGAAGTGGACCTTGCCGCCATCGAGGAGGACCCTGACGGCGTCAACAATGCCTCGGCAGACGGCCGTGACTTTGCAGTGTCCGGCGGTGTGGCCAAGGCTGTGGTCAATGTGATCAAGGAGCGCTACCCCGACAAGGAGATCAAGGTGGCCAATGCCGAAGGTCTGCGGGACTGCTACAAGCTGCTGCGCGATGCCGTAGCCGGCAAGTACCCGGGCTACCTGCTGGAGGGTATGGCCTGTCCGGGCGGCTGTGTTGCCGGTGCCGGCACCATGCAGTCGATCAAGAAGAGCCAGGCCCAGGTGCATCTGTATGCCAAGCAGGCCAAGCACAAGACTTCGAGCGAAACCGAACACATCAAGGAGCTGGAAAAGCTGGTGGACTAACCACCGCCTGTTCCGGACGGCCTTTCCAGGCGGCAGGGGAGTTTCCCCTGCCGCCTTTTTTTCAGCAACAAAAAATTATACGCGGCGTTAAGTTTTCCACACTTTCCACAGGGTTTTCCACAGGCATCGGGGAAAAGGCGGGGAAATCCTGCCCTTTTCTGCACAAAAGTGCGGAAAATCCCCGGTGTTATGGGCTTTGAAGCCCCGATGCGGCAAGTTTTCCCCGGAGAAGTCGGGGAAAACTTGCCCGGTTTTCCCTGGGCAGCGGTGCAAAACGTGTCCCTCCACACGAAAAATCCGGAGCCGAATGCTGCTCCGGTTTGTTCAAAATATATCAAAGTGTAATATTTCCAGGAAACAAGGGCCTTACTTCCGGCAGAGGTGCAGTTTTTCCCCTACACAGCGGAACCCCAGATACCCCAGTCCCAGCAGCACCCCGATGCCGGTGAGAAGTTTGGCAAACAGCTTCATGCGTTACGGCCTCCCCGATCAAAAATCACGCACCACAAACACCCCGTCGTTTTCCCGGCTGAGCGGCTCCAGCGGCTTAGTCATCGGGAAGAAGCTGCCGGTGTGCGGCCGGCGGCCGGTGCTGCACTTGTAAAGGTTGCCCCGGAACTGCTGCCCGGGCTGCAGTTCGCCCAGCAGCTGGGCCGGCAGTTCAGCCAGCCAGCCCCAGTACCGCCCCTGCAGATCCTCTCCGGTGAAGGGGTGGGCCAGCAGCGGCTCGACCGGACTGCCGTCCAGGCGGATCTGCACCCCTTCGGGGGCAGCCTCCACCACCAGTTCCTGCTGCCCCCGCAGCACACAGAGGATCCGGCTCTCCGGCTCGGGCGGTGTTTCAAATGCCCACAGCCGCACATACAGCCGCTGGGGATCCACCGCCAGCATACCCTGGGCAAAGGGTTTGTAATCCCGGGGCTCCAGGGGATAACGGGTGACCTTCATCACCGGCAAGGTATCAAACTGGGGCCGGGTTTTCAGCCGGCAAATGGGAAATTCTGTCATGCAGACACTGCCTTTCTGACCGGGTTGGCCCGATCGGTACCGATTTTTATATAAATACAGTATACCATAATCATTCTGTTTCGTGCGCCATAAAATGTAAAAGATTCGGTCGTTTTTTTGTCATAAATATCAGTATAATGATAGGTAAGACCATTCATTGCCGCACAGGAGGTTTTTCTATGAAAGCAGATCGCTATCGCTATGACGACCATGAACGCCCTGACCTGCGGGATCTGCCCACCCATGCCGGTGTAGATAAGGACTGCCGGGAGGAAATCGAGCGCCGGACCGCCGAAAACATCGAAACGATGAAGCAGCTGCAGGAAGCGCTCTACGCCGATGGCCGGGAGGGAATCGTGCTGGTGCTGCAAGCACTGGACGCCGCCGGCAAGGACAGCATCATCAAGCATGTGATGAGCGGGCTGAACCCCCAGGGGGTCATGGTGCACAGCTTTAAGCAGCCGGGGGCGGAGGAGCTCTCCCACGACTACCTGTGGCGGGTGGTAAAACAGCTGCCACCCCGGGGCAGCATTGCCATCTTCAACCGCAGCCACTACGAAGATGTGCTGGCGGTGCAGATCCTGGAGCTGTGGAAAAAGGCCCAGCTGCCCGACCGGGTGCTGCAGGACAGCCGGTCGGAGTTCTTCCGCAAGCGCTACCGCCAGATCCGCCAGTTTGAGGAATACCTCTACGAAAACGGCTACCGGGTGGTCAAGGTGTTCCTGAATGTCTCCAAGGAGGAGCAGGGCAAGCGCTTCCTGGAGCGCATCGAAAAGCCGGAGAAGAACTGGAAGTTTGCCTCCTCCGATCTGGAGACCCGCGCCCGGTTTGACGACTACATCGACCTCTATGAGGAGGTGATCCGGGAGACCGCCAGCGACCATTCCCCCTGGTATGTTCTGCCTGCCGACCAGAAGTGGTACACCCGCTACCTGCTCAGTGAAATCATGGTGGATGTGCTGCAGAGCTGCGATTCCCGGTTCCCGGAACTGTCCGAGGAGGAGCGCGCCCACCTGGAAGAGGCCCGGGAACAGCTGCTCCGGGAACAGGAGGACTGATTTTTTTCCTGCCAAATCTTTGTGCATAGTGCGTGATAATTCTTGATATTTTATGTGCATTTCGCCAAAGTATGGGAATTTTTTGATTTTCCTGCAACGAAATTCCCTTCTCCCGCATAATACAGGCGAAACGAAAACAGAACACTCCACCGGCTCCGGCCGGTTGCACTGTAAAAAAATCAAGGAGGCAATCACTATGAAATCGATCCGTACTATGACACGCACCCTCACCGCTGCTCTGCTCATCGCCGCAATGACTGTTCCGGCTGCTGCCGCCACCAAGGATGTGGGCCTGGCAAAGGCCAAGGAAGCTGCCCTGAAACACGCCGGTGTATCCGAGAACCAGACCCTCTTCCTCGTTGCGGAAGCTGATGTGGAGGACGGCCGCAAGGAATACGAAGTGGAGTTCGTTGTGGGCGAAAAGGAATATGATTACACCATCGACGCCGCTTCCGGCCGGGTGCTCCGGTTCGACAGCGACCTGGAGTGGTACTCCGCCGAGGACGATGCCGGCTACGGCTGGAAGGAGGTCATCGGCAAGCAGAAGGCCATCGAAATCGCTCTGAAGCATGCCGGAGTTTCCTCCAAGGAGACCCAGTACCTCATCGCCAAGCCCACCTGGGAGGACGACGAGCGGGTCTATGAAGTGGAATTCCTGGCAGGCGGCATCGAGTACGACTATGAGATCCATGCCGGTTCGGGCAAGATTCTGGACTGGGACAACGAGCGGGCAGACGACCGCTATGGCGACCTGGACGAGTGGTTCACTGGCGCTGGCGGCAAGGACCAGTGGAATGAGGACGACTGGTTCACCGGTGCTGGCGGCAAGGACCAGTGGAATGAGGACGACTGGTTCACCGGTGCTGGCGGCAAGGACCAGTGGAATGAGGACGACTGGTTCACCGGTGCTGGCGGCA
>CAKWRB010000070.1 GCA_934845495.1 uncultured bacterium | reverse complement strand
TATGTTTGATTATAGAATGTTTCTACAGTTCGGTCAAGAGGTTTCAGCAGTTGTTTAGAAAAAATCCGTTTTAAGAGTTATGTGCCGGGGCAATGGCTCGTTTCCCTTTAAAATCACTTATATTTGCTGAATCAGATATGGATCCGACACCGGATAAAAACAGGGCCCCGGCAATATTGCCAGGGCCCTGTAAAAGATCACGGGAACCGGAGAAGGAGCTGACTTCTCTTCCTCGGTATTGTCCTCGATCGCAACCGCCTTCTGTGCATCATCTTCGATGGCGCATTCGCTGCAGTACTCGTCCGAGGTGTCTTCGTCCTCATCAAAATCGAAATCGTAATCATCGTACTCGTCGTCACCGATCAAGCGGCTGCCTCTGCGGCTGATGTAGACAGCGATGGCTGCCAGAGCACCCGCTACAAAGATAGCGAAGGCTGCCAGGGAGATCCAGATACTCTTTTTCATAAAAACAACTCCTTTACTGGGGTTTTAGGTTTCTGCAACAATAGCAACAAATCTATTGTATGTATATCTGCTCTTATTATAAATCTTTTCCGCAAAAACCTCAACTGGTTTTGCCCGCAAAGCAGGAGAAAAAACAATCAAATTTCTGTGAATTTATTTCGTAAATCCTGTAATCAGCGAGCTTCCGGTCATCTCGGCCGGCTGGGAAAGGCCCATCAGCTCCAGAATGGTGGGGGCCAGGTCGGCCAGCCGTCCGCCGGAGCGCAGGCTCAGGCCGGGAACTGTCACCCACAGCGGCACCGGATTGGTGGTGTGGGAGGTTTTGGGCTCTCCGTCGGCTGCCAGCATCTCGTCAGCATTTCCATGGTCGGCGGTGATCACCGCTGCCATACCGGCCTCCTCTGCCGCTGCCAGCACCTCGCCCAGGCACCGATCCACCGTCTCCACCGCCTCGATGGCTGCGGGAATACTGCCGGTGTGGCCCACCATATCACAGTTGGCAAAGTTGAGCACGATCAGCCCGTACTTCCGGCTGCGGATCGCCTCGGTCACCCGGCCGGTCACCTCCTGGGCGCTCATCTCCGGCTGGAGATCGTAGGTGGCCACCTTGGGGGAGGGCACCAGGATGCGGTCCTCGCCCGGGAAGGGCTCCTCCCGACCGCCGTTCAGGAAGAAGGTGACATGGGCATACTTTTCCGTCTCGGCAATGCGCAGCTGGGACAGGCCTGCCCCTGACACCACCTCGCCCAGCGTCTGGGATGGGCGCTCAGGCGGAAAGGCCACCAGCACCCCTTCAAAGCTGTCGTCGTAAACCGTGGTGCAGACATAGCAGAGGTTTTGCGGCGCCGCCTTCTTCTCAAACCCGTCAAAGCCCGGCTGGGTCAGTGCCCGGGTGAGCTCTCTGGCCCGGTCGGGGCGGAAGTTGAAGAACACCACGCTGTCCCCGTCCGAAATGCGTCCGCCTTCACAGCAGGCAGCCGGCTTTACAAACTCGTCGGTGATCTCCTGCCCATAGGACTGCTCCACCCACTGCACCGGATCGGCGATCTCCGCCGGCGCCAGGGTCAGGGCATCGTAGGCCTCTGCCACACGCTCCCAGCGGTTGTCCCGGTCCATGGCATAGTAGCGCCCACAGACGGTGGCAAGCTCGCCTGCCCCGATGGCGGAAAGTTCTTGCTGCAGCTCCTTCACAAAGCCCAGACCTGACTTGGGCGGGCAGTCCCGGCCATCCAGAAAGGCATGGACATAGATCTTCCCTGCCCCCAGCGCCCTGGCAGCCCGGATCATGGCATAGAGATGGGTGTTGTGGCTGTGGACACCGCCATCCGAGAGCAGTCCCATAAAGTGCAGACTGCCGCCGGTTCCGGCGATGTGTTCCACTGCCTGCTGCAGGGCCGGATTCTGCTCCAGCTCCCCGTTCCGGGCGGCCCGGGTGATGCGGCTCAGCTCCTGATAGACCACCCGGCCAGCGCCGATGTTGGTGTGGCCCACCTCCGAATTGCCCATCTGCCCAGCTGGCAGACCCACATCTTCCCCCGAGGCGGAGAGCTCCGTATGGGGCATCTCCTGCCACAGACGGTCGGTCACCGGGGTTTTGGCCAGGGCAATGGCATTCCCCTGGCTGTCCGGCGCAATGCCGAACCCGTCCAGGATCATGAGGATCACCGGCTGCTTCATGCCTTCGCCTCCCCTGCTTCGCAGGCACGGACAATGGCGGCAAAGCTCTCCGGCTTCAGGGAGGCGCCGCCGATGAGTCCGCCGTCGATTTCCGGCTGGGCCAGCAGTTCAGCGGCGTTCTTCTCATTCATCGAGCCGCCGTACAGGATGCGCACCTGCTCCGCTGCTTCGGTGCCATACCGCTCAGCCAGCAGACGGCGGATCTCGCCGCACACCCGGTTTGCCTCCTCAGCGGTGGCGGTGTGCCCGGTGCCGATGGCCCACACCGGCTCGTAGGCAATCATCACATATTCCAGCATTTCGGCTGAAATCTCTGCCAGACCGCCAGCCAGCTGGGCGGCGCAGGTCTCGATCTCCTGTCCGGCCTCCCGCTCTGCCAGGCTCTCGCCCACGCAGAGGATTCCGCAGAGCCCATCGCCTACCGCTGCAGCCAGCCGCTTTCCGGCGGTCTCATTGGTTTCGCCAAAGTACTGCCGCCGCTCGGAGTGGCCGACGATGACATGGGTGCAGCCCACACCGGTGAGCATGGCTGCGGACATCTCCCCGGTGTAGGCGCCGGAGGGGGCAAAGTGGCAGTTCTGGGCGCCCAGGGCAATGGCACTGCCCTGAAGAGTCTCGGAGGCCAGCATCAGCACCGGAGCCGGCGGACAGACCACTACCTCACAGGCCGGGTCCTTGGGGCAAGCCCCCAGCAGGCCGCTCAGCAGCGCCGAAGCCTCAGCCGGGCTGCCGCTGTTCATCTTCCAGTTGCCTGCAATCACAGGCATTCTCTTTTCCCGATTCATATTGCCCTCCTGCACTCACTTGTCTTCCAGGCAGGCAATACCCGGCAGCACCAGACCCTCCAGGAACTCCAGCGACGCACCGCCGCCGGTGGAGATGTGACTGATGCGGTCGGCATAGCCCAGCTGTGCTGCTGCAGCGGCCGAATCGCCACCGCCGATGATGGTGATGGCCTCACTCTCGGCCAGAGCCTTGGCCACAGCCTCGGTGCCGGCGGCAAACTTCTTCATCTCAAAGACGCCCATCGGTCCGTTCCAAACTACGGTGGCGGCATTCTTGATCTCCTGGGCAAACAGCTCACGGGTGGCCTCGCCAATGTCCAGACCCTGCCAGCCGTCCGGGATCTCACCGGCGGTGACAGTGCGGGTATTGGCCTCCTCGCTGAAGGCATCGGCGATGACGGTATCCACCGGCAGCAGCAGGCGCACGCCCTTCTCCTTGGCCTCGTCCAGCAGCTGGCGGGCCAGATCCAGCTTGTCCTCCTCACAAAGGGAATCGCCGATGGCGCCGCCCTGTGCCTTTACAAAGGTATAGGCCATTCCGCCGCCGATGACAAGGCTGTCCACCTTCTCCAGCAGGCTGCGGATCACACCGATCTTATCCGATACCTTGGCGCCGCCCAGAATGGCGACGAAGGGGCGCTTGGGGTTTTCCAGGGCGCCGCCCAGGAAGCCGATCTCCTTCTCGATGAGGAAGCCGCAGACGGCCGGCAGGTAGTCTGCCACACCGGCGGTGGAGGCATGGGCACGGTGCGCGGTGCCAAAGGCATCGTTGACATAGAGTTCTGCCAGCGAAGCCAGCTCCTTGGCAAATTCGGGGTCGTTCTTCTCCTCTCGGGCATCGAAGCGCACATTCTCCAGCAGCATCACCTGGCCGTCTTCCAGAGAATCAGCCAGTCGGTGGGCCTCCTCGCCGATGATGTCGGAAGAAAGCGGCACTGGGCAGCCCAACAGCTCGGAGAGGCGCGCTGCCACCGGAGCCAGGCTGTACTTGGGGTTCACCTGACCCTTGGGACGGCCCAGGTGGGAGCAGAGGATCACCCGGCCACCCTGCTCCATCAGATAACGGACGGTGGGCAGCGCCTCGGTGATGCGCTTGTCGTCGGTGATGGTGCTGCCATCCAGCGGCACATTGAAGTCGCAGCGCACCAGAATGCGCTTGCCCTTGGGGGAAATATCCCGGATGCTCTTCTTATTCAGCATACGATTCATAACTAAGACACCTGCTTCTCTTTTATTTTGATGGTCGTAGGGCGGGATCGACCCACCCGGCTCAATCGGACTGTTTTTCCAAAAACCGCTGGGCATCCAGCAGGCCGAAGTTGCGGTACCGCGCCATGGAAAAGGCCCGACGCTCCTCCTCGCCTGCGTCCTCGGACAGAGTCAGTTCGTAGAGCTCACAGGGGAACTCCCCACATTCGCCGCAGTGGGCAACGCCTGTCTCGGCTGCACAGGTCACAAAGGGGCAGACCTCCACCTCCAGGCTGGCACACCAGGCGGCCTTTCCGCCGATGGCAGCACAGCCGGGGCACTGTTCCGGATACTGCTCACACTCATCGCAGCGGTTTCCGCAGCAGGATATCAGCATGGCTTCATCTCCTTTTTTACTCTGACACCAAATGGTGATCGTTTTTCTCTATTGTAGAATATCCGCCGTCCTTTGGCAAGCCGAAAACCAGACAGAAGGGGGAAATCTTCTCCTTCGGTCTTGACAAACTACACTTTTGCAGTATAATTGAACCCGGAAGCACCCCCTCCCCCTGGGGTGGGGATACCAACTCTGAACCCTGTTGAGGTGAAACCATGAAACAGAAATTTCTTGTCACCGGCATGACCTGTTCAGCCTGCTCGGCTCACATCGAAAAGAGCCTCTCCAAAGCCGAGGGGATCCGCTCGGTGAATGTGAACCTGCTGGCCAACAACATGATGGTGGACTACGATGAATCCACCCTGAAGCCTTCGGATATCTCCCGGCTGGTGGAGGAGGCCGGCTACGGCGCCGCTCCGGCGGATGCCGCCCGGCAGAAGTCCTCCCGGCGCGAACCGCCGGAAAACCTCACCCTCAAGGAGGCAGAGACCAAAAAGCGGCAGTTCCAGCGGTCGCTGGTCTTTCTCGTGCCGCTGTTCTACCTCTCCATGGGCACCATGATGGGGCTGCCGGTCCCCGGCTGGCTGGACGGAATGCACAATCCCCTGGCCTTTGCCTTCACCCAGTTCCTGCTCACGCTGCCCATTCTCTATCTGAACCGGAACTATTTCTTCACCGGCTTCAAGACCCTGTGGCACCGCTCGCCCAACATGGATTCGCTCATCGCAGTGGGCTCCTCGGCGGCGATGATCTACGGCATCTACATCATCTACCAGATCTCCTTTGCCTTTGTAGCCGGGGATCACGAGGCGCTCATGGCCTACTCCATGGACCTCTACTTTGAGGGCGCCGCCACCATCCTCACCCTCATCACCTTTGGCAAGTGGCTGGAGGCCCGCTCCAAGAGCAAGACCTCCGAGGCCATCACCAAGCTGATGGATCTGGCCCCAAAAACCGCCACGGTGGAGCGCTCCGGCGTGGAGATGGAGATTCCGGTGGAGGAGGTCGTGCCCGGGGACATCGTGGTGATCCGCCCCGGTCAGAGCATTCCGGTGGACGGTGTGATCCTGGAGGGACGCACCTCGGTGGACGAATCCACCCTCACCGGTGAGAGCCTCCCGGTGGAGACAACAGTGGATGACCGGGTGATCGCCGCCACCGTCAACAAGAACGGCTCGGTCAAGTTCCGGGCCACCCGGGTGGGCGACGACACCACCCTGGCCCAGATCATCCGGCTGGTGGAGGAGGCCTCCTCCTCCAAGGCGCCCATCGCCAAGCTGGCGGACAAGGTGGCGGCGGTGTTCGTCCCCACCGTGATGACCATTGCCCTGATTGCCACCATCGTGTGGCTGCTGCTGGGGCAGAGCTTTGACTTTGCCCTCTCCATCGGCATTTCGGTGCTGGTGATTTCCTGCCCCTGTGCGCTGGGGCTGGCCACCCCGGTGGCAATCATGGTGGGCACCGGCAAGGGCGCTGAAAACGGCATCCTCATCAAGAGCGCCGAGAGCCTGGAAACCGCCCACCTGGTGAACACCGTCATTCTGGATAAGACCGGCACCGTCACCGAGGGCAGACCCCGGGTGACCGATGTGCTGCCCCTGGACGGCCTTGCTGCCGACGAGCTGGTTTCGCTGGCAGCAGCGGTGGAAAAGCGTTCGGAGCATCCGCTGGCCGATGCCATCGTGCAGTATGCCGCCGAACAGGGCATTGCCTTCCCCGAAGCGGAGGACTTTGGCTCTGCCGAGGGGCAGGGAGTCCGGGGCCGGGTCAACGGCGTCATGATTCACGCTGGCAACCGCCGGCTTCTGGGCGCTCTGGAGGTGGACTCGCCCGAACTGGAGGCCGAGGCAGACCGCCTGGCCGAGGAGGGTAAAACACCACTCTTCTTTGTCCGCGAGGCAGAGGGGGCCCGCACCGTGCTTGGCCTGATCGCGGTGGCCGATGTGGTCAAGCCTACCAGCCGCCAGGCCATTGCTGAACTCAAAAAGCTGGGCATCGATGTGGTGATGCTCACCGGCGATAACAAGAAAACCGCCGAGGCCATCCGCCGCCAGACCGGCATCGACCGGGTGGTGGCAGAGGTCCTCCCCCAGGATAAGGAGGAGGAGGTCCGCAAGCTCCAGGCCGAGGGCAAAAAGGTTGCCATGATCGGCGACGGCATCAACGATGCCCCTGCCCTGACCCGCGCCGATGTGGGCATTGCCATTGGCGCCGGCACCGATGTCGCCATCGAATCGGCCGACATCGTCCTGATGAAGAGCGA
>CAKWRB010000069.1 GCA_934845495.1 uncultured bacterium | reverse complement strand
GAGTGAGACCGAATAAGCCTCATCTCATAGCGGGTGTAAGCAGTTACTGCCCTGGGCACCTGCCCCCTGGTATGCACTCAAATTTCAATCAACAATACAATCCTCCTTCCTTTGGGCTGATACACGGGACAGGGGGTGGGTGCCTGGGCAGCAGAATAGAAAAAACCGCCCATAGCGGGCGGCGGGGAGGTGAAGCGGATGAAACAAATTACATTGCGCATCCCAGAAGAACTGTATACAGAACTGGGAGAGCGGGCTGACAAAATCAACATTTCCACTCACTCAATCATTTTGCTTCTGGTACATCTGGGCCTAAAAATTTACGATGGTAAGGCGGTTATTCAGGTAGAAGAATAGCGCCGTGTTCGGCTTCGTAAGACCTAACAGCAGATTTAACCAGTGCCTCTATTTCCTTATTGACGGATCTGCTGTTTTCTTCAGCAATTACTTTGAGTTTAGCCATCAGTTCAGGGTCAATGCGAAGAGGATAAGGGTTTGCTTGAATAGCCATTGAAAAACACCTCCTTTGATATCTAATTGAAGTGTAAAAGATTTCATATTTCAATTCAAGTAATCAGATAGATATCAAAAAGATATTGACAGTAAAAGTTTATTGAGTTACAGTATAGATATCATTATGATATCTATACTGTAAGGAGGTCAATATCATGACAGCGAAAGTAGAAAACCATTGTTTGCACAAGAAAACAAAACTGCTGACAGTGGAAGTTGAGGAGCGAGCCTGTATCAACTGCATCTGGTATGAGCAGTATTACCGGCGAAACCGGGGGAATGTGGCCAGCTGGGTGCCTACCTGCACGGGCTACTGTATCCTGAAAGACAAGTACAGAGGGCCGCTCCATCAGCCTTGCCGTGAATTTGAACGGGACCGGGAACAGTCCCAGGAATAGGACAAGCCGTCATTTCGATACAATGCAGAGAGGTGATGAAATATGCAGGAAGAGATCATTAAAACCCGCTGGGGAACGGCGGTTATCGACCGCAGCCAGGTGCCAAAGGACCCGGCCGAAAATGCCCGACGCAAGAAGGAGCTGTATTACACCTGTGTGCGGGCAGTCATGAACCTGCCGCCCGACCGCCGGGCGATCTACGATGTATTTATCCGCCGGAAGTATGGAGAGGAGAAGCAGTGATGGCCAGAAACAAAAAGTACGAGATGCACACCTACACCGCCGATGTTCAGCTGGTGGAGCAGAACGGCATCTATTTTATCTGGAAGAACGGAGAGCGGTACATCGGGCCGATCCTGCCGGCCGATGCCGGAATCCTGCTGGCCAGCGTCCATGAGGTGCTGGCAAAGGAGTGGGTCGCCGAACGGGAAGCTGCCCTGGACGCTGCCCAGGCCGAAGCATAGAGGAGGGCAAAGGACGATGAAACGCACGGGACAAAAAATTGCCCAATGGCTTGCGCTGATCAGTTTCATTTCGATGTTTGGCTTTGTCGGCGCAGCCGAACAGGCGGACAAGCTCTCGCCCGGTCTGGTGGCAGGCATGTGGATCTCGCTGCTGGGCTTTTGGCTCTTTGCTGAGCTGGGCGGCCTGATGTACAAGCCCCAAAGGAGGCGGCGGAGATGGTAACGCAGCCGTGTAAGGACTGCCCGGACCGGCAGCCGCACTGCCACGGCAAGTGTGAGCGGTACGCTGCCTTTTGCCGGCAGAACGAGGAGCAACGAGCGGCCATCAAGGCGATTCGCGCTGAGAAGATTCAGCTGCTCAACTTCGACCCGAAGTTTGAGATGTCCACCAAGGCAAAGCGCAACCGGAAGGGGTGATAGTATGGCAATGGTATGCGTGAGCGGTGGCCGGGAATGCAGCGGCTGCGGACGGTGCTCCCAGCAGGAGCAGATCTATATCTGCCCGGCCTGCGGCGAGGAGCTGAATGAAGCGGATACTGTCTACACCGACAGCTTTGGCAATATTACAGGCTGTGAATACTGCATCAGCAGGGCACAGGCCTACGAAGCATTTGAAAAGTTCGGCCCATTCGAGTGGTAAGAACTTGAATGGCAGATCAGAGGAGAGTAGGTATGGGGAGAAAGGCGATAAATCTGACCGGTAAAAAGTTCGGAAAATTAACAGTGCTGAGTATTGATGAAGGTAAGCTGTCAGGGGCTGGTCGCCATAAATTCTGGATTTGCCATTGTGATTGTGGAAAGGTGATCAGTGTAAGCTCGAGTCATCTGACATCCGGGGTAACCAAAAGTTGTGGATGCTTGCGAACGGTGAGAAGTCAAAATAAGTATACAACTGAAAAGAGAGGTATTCGAGTTTACTTTAATCAAGGGAAAGGCTCGTTTATTTGCGATTCTGATATCTGGGAGCAATTGAAACAGTTTACCTGGTATCGAGCCAAAAATGGATATGTATGCGCCAGCGTCAGAGTCGACGGAAAGCATAGGGTGATTTATTTTCATCATTATGTAATCGACTGTCCGCCTGGATTTGTTCGTGATCATATCAATCGTGATAAGCTGGATAATCGACGATCTAATCTTCGTGTCCTTACCATTCCTGAAAATGTGAAAAACAGTGACTACTTTGATGAAAAAAAGGAAGCAAAAACATGAACCGAACTAAAATTGCGAAAATCAACGGTTTGTCTCGTGAAAAGTGGCTGGAAATCCGCAGAAGGTACATAGGAGGTAGTGATGCTGCAGCTATTGTGAGTCTGAATGATTACAGCACTCCCTATACTGTCTGGGCGGACAAGACCGGGCGGCTGCCGGAGAAGCCGGACAGCGAGGCCATGCGGCAGGGACGGGATCTGGAGCAGTATGTCGCTGAGCGCTTTACCGATAAAACTGGGAAAAAGCTCAGAAGGTCCCCTTATATGTGGGGAAATACAGAATATACGTTTGCATCTGTAAATATTGATCGTGAGGTTATCGGAGAAAATGCCCTGTTTGAGGCTAAGACTACAAGTCTCCTAAACCTTCGGAAATTCAAAAACGGGGAATTCCCTACGAATTACTATGTACAATGCGTTCATGGAATGGCTGTCATGGAATACGAGAAAGCCTATCTGGCGGTGCTGGTGCTTAACCAGGGATTTATGGTGTATCAGATCACCCGCCGGCAGGACGACCGGGTTCCGGACTGGTGCAGCGGCAGCGTCTATGTATCTGATGACGAGATACAGGCGCTGATGGACGCAGAACGGGAGTTCTGGCAGTTTGTACAGAGCGATACCCCTCCGGCATTCAGTGGCACACAGGCCGACACAGCCGCCTTGTCAGCGATTTATACCGGTGGGTCATCAGGGCGTGTGGATCTTCCCGGCCGGGAGAGCCTGATCCACCAGTACCGCTCCCTCAAGGAGCGGGTCAAGGCGCTGGAAACCGAGCTGGACCGATGCGCCCAGACCCTCAAGGGCGACCTGGGAGACAGCGAAGAGGGACAGGCTGGCAGCTATCTGGTGAGCTGGAAGCCCCAGAGCCGCCGAACCTTCGATGTAAAAGCCTTTGCTGCCGACCACCCGGACATCGACCTGGAAAGCTACTTCAAAACCAGCAGCTTCCGGAAATTCGATATTAAGCAGATCATGAGTGAATAAGGAGAAAGAACTATGCAGGGAGCAATTCAGAAAGCAACACAGAATAAGACCGCCACAGCAGCCAAGAGCGTGAACCAGATCGTCAACAGCATTCTGGACGGGGAGGCCATGCGCCGCCGGTTCGATGACCTGCTGGGGAAGAGGGCACCGCAGTTCATCAGTTCACTGGTGTCCTTGGTAAACGCCACGCCCCAGCTGCAGCAGGCCATGTACGAAGCCCCGATGACGGTAATCCAGTCGGCGCTCAAGGCCGCCACCTATGACCTGCCCATCGATGCCTCCCTCGGCTATGCCTACATCGTGCCGTTCAAGAACAAGCAGCCGGACGGCAGCTACCGCAACGAGGCTGCCTTTATCCTGGGCTACAAGGGAATGCACCAGCTGGCCATGCGCACCGGCGCCTACAAGACTATCAATGTGCTGGATGTCCGGGAAGGGGAGCTTCGCAGCTACAACCGGCTGACCGAGGAGATTGACCTGGACTTCATCGAGGACGAGGACGACCGGGAGCAGAGGCCGGTGATCGGCTATGTGGGCTACTTCCGGCTGATCAATGGCACCGAAAAAACCATCTACATGACTAAGAAGCAGGTGGAAGCCCATGAGAAGAAGCACCGCAAGGGCCAGTATATGGGCAAGGGCTGGCGTGATGACTGGGACGCGATGGCCCGCAAGACCGTCTACCGCCAGCTGATCGGCAAGTGGGGCCTGATGTCCATCGACTACCGCACTGCAGATGCCCACACCATTGCCGCTGCCGAAGCCATCGCTACCGGCCAGTTTGATGCCGACGATGCCGCCCCGGGTGCAGTGTCTGTTGACTATATTGACCTTGAAACCGGGGAAGTCGCAGAAGTGGACAAGCCCACAGCCAATGAGTAAAGAAAGAGAGCAAGGAACGAATGAATCATGGATCTTATGTGGGCCGGCTGACCGCTGACCCGGAACTCAAGCAGACCCAGAACAGAATCAGCGTGTGCTCGTTCACCCTGGCGATAGATCGCCCGGGTACCCGGGACAAAACCGATTTTATCAACTTTGTGGCCTGGCGGCAGACGGCGGAGTTTATCTGCATGTATTTTCGGAAGGGGCAGAAAATCGCCCTGACCGGGTATCTGTCCAGCCGGCGGTATGAGGACAAAAACGGCAATAGGCGCACTGCCTTTGAGGTGGTGGTGGACCGTGCCGAGTTTGTGGAGAGCAGACAAAAGGCAGAAGGCTGGAATTCCAGCCAAGAGCCTCCGGCATACCAGGCCCAGCAGGGATTTGAGGAGATCGCCGGAGAAGATGATCTGCCGTTTTAACAATGAAAGGAGGCCCGGACATGGGCATTGAAACCTATATCCCATTCGGCCGGGAGAATGCTATAACCCGGAAGGAGCTTTGCTCCCTGACTAAGCTGAGCGACCGAAAGCTGAGGGAGCAGATTGAGCAAGCCCGGCGGGAGGGGCATATCATCATCAATAACCAGGACGGCCGGGGCTACTATCGCACCAATGATCCGGACGAGATTGCCTGTCAGTACCGTCAGCAGAGGCGGCGGGCGCTGTCAATCCTGGCACAACAGAAGCACATGAGGCGGCTGCTCAAGGCCGCAGGTCGAGAGGTGTAGCAGATGGCAGATGTAAAGTGGATCAAGTTGGCGGTGGATATGTTCGACAACCGCAAGATCCGACAGATCGAAACCCTGCCGGACGGCGATGGAATCATTGTGATCTGGGTCAAGCTCCTTTGCCTGGCGGGCGTCACCAATGATGGAGGGCTGGTCTATTTCACCAGGGATATTCCCTACACAGAGCAGATGCTTGCGAACTACTTCCAGCGCCCTATTGCATTGGTGCAGATGGCGCTCAGGGTATTCCAGCAGTTTGGCATGATTGATCTGGTCGATGACATCATTATGGTGTCTGGCTGGGAGAAGTACCAGAGTCTGGACAAGCTGGAAAGAATACAGGAGCAGAACCGCATTCGCAAGCAACGTGAAAGAGAGCGCAAGCGTCTCATGGCTGCTGAAAATAGCGAATGTCACGTGACTGTCACGGGACAGGTCACGCAATGTCACGCAACAGATATAGATAAAGATATAGAAGAAGATAAAGATATAGAGTATATAGCGCAAGCGCCCACACCCACAGAGGGAAAATCCTCAAAAAGCTCTAAGCCCAAAGGTGAAATAAAGCACAAGCGTGGGGAATATGGCTGGGTGCAGCTCACCGATGAGCAGTACAACAAACTGCTGCAGGATCTGGGACAAGCCGAGCTTGACCGCTGTATCGCCTATATCGACGAGAGCGCCCAGTCCAGCGGCAATAAAAACCGCTGGAAGGACTGGAACCTTGTGATTCGCAGATGTCACCGCGAGGGCTGGGGGTTGCGTGGGCAGCAGCACAGCAGTGCCACCAAGCAGCCGGAGGGCAGCGGCAACCCGTTTGCCGACTACCTGAGAAACAAGCAGAACATCGTAGGGGCTTATGACTACCAGGAGGACAAAAACAATGAATATTGACGAGACCGCAGCAGTATTGGCGGTTCTGCAGACCGCATACCCGCAATTTTACAGGAATATCTCACGGCAGCAGGCGGACGCCACCATCGAGCTGTGGGCTGAGATGTTTGCGGCGGAGGACTTTGAAGTGGTCAAGGCCGCCGTCAAGGCTCACATCGCCAGCGATACAAAGGGCTTTCCGCCCCACATTGGGGCCATCAAAGAGGCTATACGGAAGATCACCCACCCGGACGAGATGTCCGAGATGGAGGCCTGGGGCTATGTGGCGACGGCTCTGCGGAACAGCGGGTACAACAGCGTGGCCGAGTTCGAGAAGCTCCCGCCGGTGGTCCGGCGGATTGTGGGAGCCCCTTCCCAGCTCCGGGAGTGGGCAGCGATGGACAGTGATACAGTCCAGAGTGTGGTGCAGTCCAACTTTATGCGGTCATACCGTGCCCGGTCACAGAGCGAACAGGAGTACCTGGCACTGCTGGCAGAAGTCAAGGAAATAATGGCACAGCTTGCCGATTCAATGTCCTTGCCGGCGCTTCGGGAGGGAGATCGGAGCTATGATATCAAAAAGATGGAAAGCGAGATCGAAGCGAGGTATCTCAATGGAGATTAAGAGAGCAAAACATAACCTTCTGCGTTTGGTGCGCTATGAGGGACACGAGTACATCATGCAGGAGTGCATACTGTGGATGGCACAGGACGTCTTCGGGGGCAGACAGCTTCGGTACAGTGCGATCCTGCAGGACAAGACTGCCGGCAGCATCATGAGGGTGCCGCTGGAGGCCGTAGAAGAAATCTAATAGGAGCATAGGAATGAATCTGAACCAAATAATTTTACTGACAGTGACTATTTTTACCATGATAGTGGTGTACTGCTGGGCGGTAACCTTTGCAG
>CAKWRB010000068.1:4915-6996 GCA_934845495.1 uncultured bacterium | reverse complement strand
GTGTAAGCCTGTTGTTTGTTAAAGAAATCAAAGACCTGCTCCGCTCCGGGGATCAGTCCCAGCCGATAGGGCTGGTGCAGCCGGTCCTGGGCGGCAATACGCAGATTCTCCAGTTTGCCCTGTGCCATCGAAATGGCCATCAGGGCGCTCCGAGAGAGGTTGTAGACGCCATCTGCCCGATCATACTGGTCGGGCAGGGCCCGGCGGGCATCGGCGGTTTTCAGTTCAAAGTCGGGGATTACTGCCACAAAGCCAAGCCCTTCCGGAACCGGACACTGGGCGCAGTACACATGGTTTTCCTCCATAGCTGCCGCTACAAAGCCGCCCAGCAGGGCCGGGGTGGAGTTGTCCGGATGGCCCTCCATCTCCGCTGCCAGATCCACCAGTTGTGCCTGATCACAGGGGCGGCCCAGCAGCTCATTGGCTGCCAGCAGTCCACCGGCAATGCAGGCTGAAGAGCTGCCCAGCCCCCGTGCGGTGGGGATCCGGTTCTCCTGCCGGATGTGCAGCCCCTTGAACGGACGGCCGCACCGCTCGTACAGCGCCTTTGCTGTCTGGTAGATCAGGTTGGTTTCATCGGTGGGGACAAGGGTATCGTCCAGGATCTCGATCCAGCAGCCGTCCCACTCCTCCATCCAGATGCGGTTATAATAATCCAGTGCCGCTCCGAGGCTGTCAAAGCCAGCGCCGAAATTTGCCGTTGTTGCCGGCACCTGCACACAAATCATCTTTCTAGGCCCCCTGTCAGCAGTCAAATACCCGGATGTACGGGGCGGCATTCAGTGCCTGGAGAGCATCTTCCAGCTCTCCTTCCTTGATGCTATGTACCAGGGCAGCAGTCTCGCCGTCCCGCTCCCAGATGCGTTCGCAGCCCGGGAACTTCCGCTCCACCGCTGCAAAGTCCAGCCCCTGGATGCGCACCAGAGCGCTGATGGCATAGTCCCGACGGTTGGCCAGATGGGCATTGCCTTCATCAGCCCAGCTGATGATACCAGCATTGCGGCCGCCTCCCCGGACGATCTCGATCACATCCGAGAGAACGGCCGATGCGGTGGGAAGGTCACCGGCGCCGCGGCCGTAGAACATCACATCGCCCACACCGTTGCCATGCACCATCACAGCGTTAAAGACATCGTTGACCTCGGCCATACAATGCTCCTTCTTGAGCAGGGCCGGGGTGACCATGCACAGGATCTTGCCGTCGTCCATACGGCGGGCCTGGCCGATGAGCTTGATGTTGCAGCCCACCAGCCCGGCGGCCTCTACATCGGCTGCGGTGATCCTGGTAATGCCCTGGGCAAAGACCTTGTTCGGGTCGGTGTGCTTGCCAAAGAGCAGGTCGGAGAGGATGCATGCCTTGCGGCAGGCATCGATGCCCTCGATGTCGGCGGTGGGGTCAGCCTCGGCATAGCCCAGGCGCTGGGCATCCCGAAGAGTCTCCTCAAAGCTGGCACCCTCCTGCACCATCTTGGTGAGGATGTAGTTGGTGGTTCCGTTGAGGATGCCTGCCGCCAGATCCAGGTCGTTGGCCCACAGGCACTGGCTGATGGGGTGCAGCACTGGGGTTCCGCCCGCTACGCTGGCCTCAAACAGGAAGCCCACATTCTTCTCTTTGGCGATGGCCAGCAGCTCGGCGCCCTTTTCGGCCACCAGCTGCTTGTTGGGGGTCACCACGCTGTGTCCCGACTCCAGTGCCGCCTTGACATATTCATAGGCAGGGCCTACACCGCCAATGGCCTCCACCAGCAGCTGCACCTCCGGGTCTGCCAGGATCTCCTCGATCCCCGAAGCCCGCAGCGATTCGGCCGGGGTACCCTCCAGCGGCTTGGGATCCAGCACATACTTGACTTCGATCTCCTCGCCGGCCCGGGCTGCGATCTTTTCCCGGTTCATCATCAACAGTTCATGTGTACCGCGTCCTACAACACCATATCCTGCAATTGCAATTTTCATCTTGTAAAACTCCCTTCCCTATGCATTGACTGTGCGCACCGAGACGACACCTTCGATCTGCTGCACATGGCTGACCACTTCTTCGTCACTGCGATCCCGATCGATGCGCAGCGATACCGATACCGGTG
>CAKWRB010000068.1:0-4905 GCA_934845495.1 uncultured bacterium | reverse complement strand
ATCCGCCGGAATGTTCTGGTTGATGGTGACGATATTGGCACCGATCCGATACAGCCCTGTGATGAGCGACGAAAGGATCCCCGGCTCATCCAGCAGCATCACATTGAGAGTGAGCATCCGCGTCAGAGAATTGTTCTCATAGGGATACACCTTATCTTTATACTTATAGAAGGCACTGCGGGAAATCCCGGCCATCTTTGCTGCATCGGAATAGCTCTTTGCCTTTCCCTGGGCCATATAGCGCTTGGCCTCCACGACTTTGGTGAAAACCTCCGGAAGCACCGAAAGATCCACCAGCAGGAACTTGTTCTGTTCCGTCACTTCGTCCACCTCCAAAAAACTACTGTGTTTCATATAAACACAAATATACCATAACAATTTACAGATTGCAAGCCCTACTTTGGAAATTTCCAAAAAATCGGAACCGGCTGCTTTCCAACAGAATCCATCACACAAAGACAGGCTCATAATCCGTGCCGGTTTTTCGTATACTGAGAGCAGATTTTTTCAGTGGGAGGGATCCGATGGAACAACATGCCCCCACCCCGGTCAGGCTCCGGCAGCTTCTGGTTGTCGTACTGGCAGCCGCCGCCCTGATCTGGCTGATGACCGGTCTGTTTGCTCCGCTCACCCTGGGGATACTCATCGCCGTGCTGCTGTCTCCGGCAGCGGAATCGCTCTGCCGCCGCACCGGCTGCTCCCGGAGGGTTGCTGCAGTGGGGGTGGTGTTCCTGTTTTACCTGCTGCTGGGGCTTGTAGTGGCTGCTGGGCTTATCTGGGCTGCCAACCGGGGAACCGCACTGCTCCGACAGCTTCCCCAGCTTTGGAACTCGGTTTTGGGGCATCTGCTGCCACAGCTGGAGTCCCTTTTTTCATCGCGTCTTCCTCTGGCGGCCTGGGGGACTGCCACCTTGGAACACACCCTTTCCGGATGGATTTCCCGGATCTCCGGACGGGTGGCAGCACTGGCAGCCCGTTGGCTCAGCCGCTTGCCCGTGCTGCTGCTGGGCAGCGTCTTTACTGTACTGCTCAGTTTCTATGCCGCCGCCGACTATCCCCGGCTTTGCGCCCTGCTCCAACGGCGAATTTCCCCGGAGAAGATCGCCGTCTTAAAAAAACTCCTTCGCTTTGCCGGACGGGTGCTGCTGCGGATGCTCCGGACCTGGGCGATCCTTTCAGCGATGCTGCTGGTGATTCTGACTGTGGGCCTGTGGCTGCTCCGGGTGCCCCACCCCCTGTCCGCCGCCGGGCTCATCACCCTGTTTGATCTGCTTCCGCTCATCGGCAGCGGTCTGATCCTGCTGCCCTGGGGCTTCTGGGAACTCTGTCAGGGCAGGACTGCTCTCGGGGTGGGGCTCTGGCTGCTGTTTGCCCTGGCCGAACTGCTCCGCACCCTCCTGGAACCCCGGCTGCTGGGGGCCGGCGCAGGTCTGTCGCCGCTGGCCATGACTGCCTCCCTCTTTGCCGGGCTGCGGCTGGGCGGTGCCATGGGCGCCTTCCTGTTGCCGGCTGCAGTACTGCTCCTCTGGGAAGTGTATCAGGCCGATCCCTCCCTGGAATAAATACGGAACTTTTCCTGTATCAAAGCAAAAAGCGCCTGCCCTTCATCGGGGCAAACGCTTTTGGTATCTTTGTATCAGACCGCTCAGCAGCAGGGCAGGATCTCCAGCCAGTAGCCGTCCGGATCGTTGATAAAGTAGAGGTTTTTCCGGGGATTCTCATAGCAGATGCAGTCCATCTGCTGGTGCAGTTCCCGGGCCTCCTCAAAATTTTCGGTGGTGAAGGCGATGTGTGTTTCGTTTTCGCCCAGATCGTAGGGGCTCAGCCGGTCCTCGTGGGATACCAGCTCCAACTTCACATCACTCTGTCCATCGCTCAGACTCACCAGTGTGGCCTGGCCATCCAGGGACTTGCGGCGGGAAACCTCCTGCAGGCCCAACGCCTTCTGATAGAAGGCAATGCTTCTCTCCAGATCCAGCACGGTGATACTATTATGCGCGAATTTGAAATCCATAGTCTCTCTCCTTTGCGCATATCATAGCATATTGCATAAAAAAATTCAGCCTTTTTTGATGAAAAAGCGGTTACAGTCCGATGACAGTCCCTCAGCTGATAAAATCTTCCAGTCTCCGCTCCAGTTCTGCGCGGTCCTCCATCGGGATCCCCTGCCGGAGGGCCTGGGCATCTGCCGGCGGCAGCAGCCCCAGATAGACATCCAGCACCGTGGCCGGCTCCTGCTCTCCAGCACGGTAAACCGCCAGCCGGCCCCCATATTCCCCCAGAATGTAGGCATATTTCTCTGCTTCCTGCTGCACTGCGGCGGAACCCGGAGCGGGCGGCACCGAGCGCTGCCCCACCTCCACCCGGATTGCGGCAGCCGTTGCTGTTGCGGCAAGCAGCGCCGATACCGAAGCCGAGGCCACACAGCACAGGATCATCCTGCGTGCTTCCATCGATCTTCTCTCCTTTCCCGGCGGATCTTCCCCCTGTCCGGCAGGGACAGGCTCTGTCTGCCTTTTTCTGTATTTTGCTCCAGACCCCCAGAATTATACAGGGCAGAGCTGTCTTTATTCAAAGTTTTGTAGCAATTTGATGTAATTATGTGCTATAATAACTTTCAGTATGGCCCTTTTTGGCTTCAGATGCATCCGGAGCCGGGCAGGGTCATCAATTGGGACGCGACCCGGCAGTCAGAACAGCATCTGTCCGCCCTTTTGGAAAACTGCAGCGGGTCCAAACAGGCACTGGTCATCCCGGTGCTGTCTGCCGGGCGGTATGCCCGGTATCCCTGTAAAGGAGTAGATTCTGAACATGGCAAAATCCGCAAAACCAAACCGGCTGGAGCAGCTCCCGAAAGTATGGTATAACCTGGGGATCGCTCTGTGCATCGGAATAATTGCCGCCTGTGTCATCGGCTGTGCGCTGACTGTCTACATATTCAAGTACATTGCCGACGAACCGGTTGTGGACCTCAGTGCCGCCCAGATGAGCTATACCACCATTCTCTATGGCAAGGACACCAGCGGCAACAACATGGAAATGGAGCGGCTGCACGGCGATGTAAACCGCATCTGGGTGGACTACGATGAGATCCCGGATGACCTGGTCAATGCCGCCATTGCTCTGGAGGACAAGCGCTTCCGGGAACACCAGGGCGTGGACTGGAAGCGTACCATTGCCTCGGCTGTCAACCTGGTAGTGCCCATCTATGAGGGCACACCCGGCGGCTCCACCATCACCCAGCAGGTGGTCAAGAACATCACTCATGACAACGACTTCTCCATTGTCCGCAAGGCCAAGGAGATCCTCCGCGCCATGAAGCTGGAAAAGCACTATTCCAAGGAGCAGATCATCGAGGTATACCTCAATACCATCAGCCTTGGAAACAACACTGCCGGCGTCCAGGCGGCTGCCAACCTCTACTACGGCAAGGATGTCAGCCAGCTCAATGCAGCGGAGTGTGCCTCCATCATCTCCATCACCCAGAACCCCACCAAATACAACCCCTTCACCAACTACGATAACCTGGTGGACCGCACCCAGACCTGCCTGTACCTGATGCATGAGCAGGGCTATCTGGACGATGCCGCATACGAGGAAGCCTCCAACTACCAGCTGGAGATCGCCAAGGACACCGACGGACAGGTGAACACCTACACCGACTGGAGCTGGTTTACCGAGCAGGTGATCAGCGATGTGCTGGAGGACCTGAAGAGCGAGAAGGGCTACACCGAAGAGGAAGCCTACGACCTGCTCTACAACAGTGGCCTGCGTGTGTACACCACCTGCGATGTGCAGATGCAGAACTATCTGGAATCTGCCTTCAATGTGGATACCAACTCCACCATCTTCCCGGCGGTGGTCAACGAGAAGTACCCCGAAGGTGCCTTTGTGGTACTGGGATTGGATGGCCAGATCAAGGCCATCACCGGTTCTGACCGCGATAAGACCGGCGCCCGGACCTTCAACCGCGCCCGGGATGCCGTGCGTCACCCCGGTTCCACCATCAAGCCCATTGCATCCTATTCACTGGCAGTGGAAAATGACATTATCCACTTCTCCTCATTGGTGGAAGATTCCCCCATCACCATTGTGGACAACGGTGTACAGCGCACCTGGCCGGTGAACTTCTATGGCACCTACCTGGGCAACATCACCGTCAATGTGGCCCTGCAGCGTTCGACCAACACCATTCCGGTCAAGCTGCAGCAGATCATTACCCCCCAGACCAGCTTCAACTTCCTGAAGAATCAACTGGGCATTTCCACCCTGGTGGAAAATCGCACCGAAAACGGCCGGGTGCTTTCGGACATCAATCTGGCCCCGATGGCACTGGGTGAAATGACCGACGGCGTCACACCGCTGGCCATGGCTGGTGCCTACCAGATCTTCGGCAACGGCGGTGTCTATACCGAGCCCTATTCCTACACCCGCGTGGAAACAGCCGACGGCACCGTGATCCTGGAACACACCCCTCTTTCCAAGCGGGTGATCTCCAGCGAGAGCGCCACCGTGCTCAACCACCTGCTTCAGGGTGTCACCACCGGGGCACAGGGCACCGGTACCACTGCCAAGTTCAGCGCCATGCCCGTTGCCGGTAAAACCGGTACTTCGGATAACGACAACAACCAGTGGTTCATCGGTGTGACCCCCTACTATGTCGGTGTCTGCTGGCTGGGCTATGACATACCCGAACAGATCCGCTACTACTCCTACGCTCCGCCGATCATCTACAAGAATGTGATGGGCCCCATCCACCAGAACCTGCCGGTGGTCCAGTTCCAGGACGATCCGGATGTCACAGTGGAAGAGTTCTGCACCATCACCGGTGATCTGGCAGGCGATGACTGTGAGACCACTGCCATGGGCTGGTATAAACCCTCCAATATCCCCCCTGTCTGCGAT
>CAKWRB010000067.1:3848-7091 GCA_934845495.1 uncultured bacterium | reverse complement strand
CCGCTGGGTGATTGTGGAGGGAGAACCGGTGCTGGATCAGTTTGGAGTCCGGTTCGGGCCGGTGAGCAAGGTGTATCGCCGCCTGACCAACTGTGAGGAGGAGAGCCTGATCCCCTACTATCATGTGGTTGCCAGCTTTGTCCGGGAGCGTCCGGAATTCGATTCTTGATCTGTCTGTCCCCCTGTTCCGCTCGGGCGCAGGGGGATTTTTTGCAAAAAAATGGGTTTCCTTCCGGATAAACTGTATTTTCATACAAACATTGTGTAAAATTCAGATGTCTATGGGTTGACAATCCTTTTACATTCCCGATATACTATATATCAATAGCGTATTTTTGACTGCGTTTGCTTTATCTTGACAGGTTTTACTCAGGAGACGCAGTCATTTGTTTATCACACTGCAAAGAGGTGCTGACATGAAGGTATTGAATTTTGGTTCGCTGAATCTGGACTATGTCTATTCAGTGGACAATTTTTTGCGCCCTGGCGAGACAAAAAGCGCCATGGACCGCAATACATTCCTGGGCGGCAAGGGCTTTAATCAGTCCATTGCACTGGCAAAGGCAGGGATTCCGGTCTATCATGCGGGCAATGCCGGTGAATCGGCCGGGCTGTTTCGGAAGGAGCTGGAGCAGTACGGCGCTGATGTCCGCTTCCTGGGCGGAGACGCCGGGATCTGCGGCCATGCCGTGATCCAGGTGGATGGCCGTGGCCAGAACTGCATCCTGATTTTCCATGGTGCAAACTACAACATCACCGAAGCCTATGTGGACAGCGTGCTGGATCAGTTTGAAAGCGGCGATATGGTGGTGCTGCAGAACGAGATCAACACCACCCACTACATCATCGAAGAGGCCTACAAGCGGGGCATGAAAATTGCCCTGAACCCCTCGCCCTACGATGAAACCATCCAGAAGATGCCGCTGGAAAAGCTCAGCTGGTTGATCCTCAACGAGGTGGAGGTCAAGGACCTGTCGGGTCAGGATACTGAAGAGGCCTATGTCCGCTGGTTCCGGGAGCACTTCCCGAATCTGCGTGTGGTGGTTACCCTGGGTCGCCGCGGCGCACTCTACATCGACCAGGCTCAGGTGATCCGTCACCCTGCCTATAAGACCAACATTGTGGACACCACCGCCGCCGGCGATGTGTTCACCGGGTTCTTCCTGGGCGGACAGGCACAGGGCCGACCGGTGGAGGAGACCATGCAGATCGCCTCCAAGGCAGCCGGTATCAGTGTTTCCCGGAATGGTGCAGCTGCTTCGGCTCCCACCATGGACGAGGTGCTTGCCACCGAACTGGAACCGCTGGAACTCTGAGTTTTCCAGTACAATCAAGCCAATCGCCGCTGCATTGCGGCAGGAAATATACAGGAGGATCGATATGAGGAAAATCCCGATTATTATGGACTGTGACCCCGGACATGACGACGCCCTGGCAATGCTGTGGGCTCTCTCGGAGCCGGAAAAGCTGGAGATCAAGGCAGTGACCATCGTTGCCGGAAACCAGACCCTGGAAAAGACCACCCGCAATGCTCTGCGTGTGCTGACCTTTGCAGGGGCCAACAACATTCCGGTTGCCATGGGTGCTGACCACCCGCTGATGCGTCCGTCCATTTTTGAAGAAGGCGTTACTGAGATGGTACACGGCGAGTCTGGCCTGGATGGCCCGGCTATGCCCGAACCCGGCTTCGCCCCCGAGAAGATGTCTGCTCTGCAGCTGCTCATCAAAACCATTGAGGAGAGCGAGGAGAAGATCACTCTGGTGCCCACCGGCCCGCTGACCAACATTGCAGCGCTGTTCCTGGTGCGCCCCGACCTCAAGGAGAAGATCGAGCGCATTTCGCTGATGGGCGGCGGCGCTTACACCGGCAACTGGACCCCGGCTGCCGAGTACAACATCTATGTAGACCCCGAGGCTGCCAGCATCGTGTTCAATTCCGGTGTGCCCATCGTTATGGCTGGCCTGGATGTGACCCATCAGGCCTACATCACCCGGGACGAGAACGAGATCCTTCGCCAGAAGGGCGGCCGCATTGCCGTCTTTGCAGCTGAACTCATCGACTTCTTCAGCCGCTACCACTACGAAGTAGAAAAGCTGCCCGGCTGCACCATCCATGATGCCTGCGCCGTTGCCTACCTCTGCCATCCCGAGATCTTCGTGGAGAAGCAGTGCCATGTGGATGTAGAGCTGGAGGGCAGCCTCACTGCTGGTACCACCGTCTGCGATCCCGGCAACTATGAGGGCAAGGAAAAGAATGCCACCGTACTGTACGGTGTGGACCGTGAGAAGTTTGCCGAGCTGTTCATCGAAGCGATGAGCAAGCTGGATAAGTAAGGGGAGGAAACAAGATGGCAAAGATCCCGCTGATTATCGACTGCGATCCCGGACATGACGACGCCATTGCGCTGATGCTGGCTGCATCGGCAAGCGATGTGTTCGACCTCCGGGCTGTAACCACTGTGGGCGGCGCCCAGTCGGTGGATAAGACCTTTTACAACGCCCGCCGCGTGATGACCGTCATCGGCAAGGATGTGCCGGTGGCCCGCGGTGCAGCACAGCCCATGGTGCGCAAGGCCCTGGGCGGCACCGAGATCGTTCACGGCGAATCGGGTCTGGACGGCCCCAAGCTGCCCGAACCCGACCTGACCCCCTGCAATCTCACCGCCTTCGAGCTGCTCTGCAAGGTGCTGGAGGAGGCAGAGGAGCCGGTGACCATCTGTCCCACCGGCCCGATGACCAACATCGGCATCCTGCTGGCTGTACGCCCCGATCTCAAGAAGAAGATCAAGGAGTTCTCCATCATGGGCGGCGGCTTCTACATGGGCAACTGGACTGCTGCTGCAGAGTTCAACATCCTGGCTGACCCCGAGGCCGCCAAGATCATGTTCGATTCGGGTATCCCGATCATCATGTCCGGCCTGGATGTCACCCACAAGGCCTATGTCACCCGTGAGGAGAACGAAGTGATCCGCCAGAACGGCAACCGCTGCTCGATCCTGGCTGCTGAGCTCATCGATTACTTCAGCCGCTACCATTACGAGGTGGAGCATCTGCCCGGCTGCACCCTGCACGATCCCTGTGCAGTGGCCTACCTGCTGAAGCCCGAGATCTTCACCGGCAAGCTCTGCCATGTGGATATCGATGTCAACGGCCAGTACACCCTGGGCAAGACCATTGTGGACTGGTTCGACCACACCCACAAGGAGAAGAATGTCCTGGTGCTGCACGATGTGGACCGTCCCG
>CAKWRB010000067.1:0-3838 GCA_934845495.1 uncultured bacterium | reverse complement strand
ACTGCTCACCACCCAGCTGGCCAAGCTGCGGTAACCCACCAGATTACATGATTCAAGACGGCGCTGCGCTTCTGCAGCGCCGTTTTTGCAGGCCGGAAGCGGTTTTTCAAGAAAAACTGTTGCTATCCCGGTAAAAGTGTGGTATACTTCTATTAGTAGATTATGGGAAAAAGGAGTGGGTGATAACACCCGCTCTTTTCTTATGTTAGAGCAAGTCAAAGAAAACGAGGTGTATCAAAGAATGCCGTCTGGCGCTAAAAAAGGCAAAAAACCCAACACCGTTGCAGTGGTAACGGCACTGGCAGCCCCTGTGGCCGAGCGGATGGGGCTCACCATCTGGGATGTCCGCTTTGAAAAGGAGGGCAGCTCCTGGTTCCTGCGCATCTTTATCGATAAGGACGAAGGGCTTACCATGGGCGAGTGCGAGGCCTATACCCGGGAGATGAACAAGCTCCTGGATGAGGCCGATCCCATCGACCAGAGCTACTACCTGGAAATCGGCTCGCCGGGAGTGGAACGGGAACTGACCCGGGACTGGCACTTCCAGAAGTACCTGGGCGAAGAGGTGAATGTACGCCTGATCCGTCCGGTGGATGGAGTCCGGGACTTTACCGGTGTGCTCACTGCCAGCGACGAAAACGGGGTCACCATCCAGCTGGATGAGGAAAACGAGATGACCTTCGCGCGGGCGGAAGCAGCCTATGTACGCCTTGTGGACAATTATGATTATGCCTCTGCCCAGTCGGCGGAGGATGCGGAGTGATACAGCAAAACATCAGGAGGAACTGGGAAAAATGAACAAGGAATTTTTTGAAGCACTGGCGATGCTGGAAAAGGAAAAAGGCATCCCCATGCAGTATCTGATCGAGAAGATCGAGGCTGCCATCTCCATCGCCATCAAGCGGGACGAGAACGGCGCCGAGGACAATGTGGTGGAGATCAACCCCGATACCGGCCGCTTCTATGTGGCAGTGCGCAAGACCGTTGTAGACGAGATCGAAGATCCCGCCACCGAGATCCTCAAGGCCGAGGCCGCCAAGTACAACAAGATCGCCGCAGTGGGCGACATCATCGAGATCCCGCTGGAGACCAAGGACTTCGGACGCATTGCTGCCCAGGCAGCCAAGCATGTGATCCGCCAGGGCATCCGGGAGGCCGAGCGTGAGCGCATCATGCAGGAGTACCAGAGCCACTGCAACGACATCATCACTGCCACCGTACTGCGCACCGATGCCAAGACCGGCAATGTGACCCTGGAACTGGTGAACAAGACCGAGGCTGTCCTGCCCAAGAGCGAGCAGGTACCCGGCGAGAGCTTTGCCGATGGCCAGCGCATCCGTGTCTATGTCATGGATGTGTTCGCCGGTGACAAGGGCCCCCGCATGAAGATCTCCCGGACCCGTGCCGGCCTGGTGGAGCGCCTCTTTGAGATGGAAGTTCCCGAGATCTACGATGGCACCATCGAGATCAAGTCCACCGCCCGGGAAGCCGGTTCCCGCACCAAGATGGCCGTCTGGTCCAAGGACGAGAATGTGGACGCCGTGGGCGCCTGCATCGGCCCCAAGGGCAGCCGTGTATCGGGCATCGTGGAAGAACTTGGCGGCGAAAAGATCGATGTGGTCAAGTATTCGGAGGATATCCGGGAGTTCATCGGTGCAGCCCTGGCTCCGGCCGATGTGCTGAATGTGGAGATCGAGGACGAGGAAGCCCGCAGCTGCAAGGTCACCGTGCCGGACAACCAGCTTTCGCTGGCCATCGGCAACAAGGGCCAGAATGCCCGCCTTGCTGCCAAGCTCACCGGCTGGAAGATCGACATCCGTCCTGAGAGCGGTTTCTACGGCGAGGAATAATCGGTCGCCGGTTGAAAACGCAGGAAAGGGGGGCATGATATGATAAAGAAGATCCCCATGCGCCGCTGTGTCGGCTGCATGGAGCAGAAATCCAAGCGGGAACTGATCCGGGTGGTGCGCAGCCCTGAAGGGGAGATCTCCCTGGATACCACCGGCAAAAAGCCGGGACGGGGCGCCTATCTCTGCCCGAACCCGGAATGCCTTGCCAAGGCCCAGAAGGCCCGGCGGCTGGAACGGGCATTCTCCTGTGAGATCCCCGCGGAGGTATACGAGCGGATCGGGAAGGAGCTGGAAAGCCATGAATGACAGCTTGCTTTCATCCATTGGACTGGCCCGGAAAGCGGGCAAACTGATATTGGGATTTGATGCGGTCAGCGCAGCCTGCAAAAATGGCACAGCGGCCCTGGTGCTGCTGTCCGAGGACCTGTCACCCAAGAGCCGGAAGGAAATCGTGCGTGTAGCCGAACAGTATCAGGTTCGGTATTTCAATGCGCCGTTCCAGATGGGGGACATCGACAGACTGCTGCACAAGCGTGCAGGAATACTGGCTGTCATCGACGAGGGCTTTGTCAGGATGTTTCTCAAGCATCTGCCCGCACATGAGAAGGAGGACCAGACAATATGACAGAAAAGTGCAAACTCAACGATCTTGCCAAAGATCTTGGTGTTTCCAATAAAGAACTCATCGACCTGATCGAAGCCCGCTTTGGCGAGCAGAAGAAGGCCACAGCAGTGCTGGTGGATCAGGAGCTCAACTATGTGATGGAGCACTACTCCAAGAAGGGCGAAGTAAAGAGCTTTGACAACTACTTTGCCGATGGCGAGAAGAAGCGCGCCGAGCGCCTGGCTCCCAAGCCGGCCGAGCAGAAGAAGCCCCAGAAGGCCGCTGAAAAGCCGGCCCATGCCGACAAGAAGGCCGAGCCGAAGAAGCAGGAGAACCAGAAGCCTGCCGAAAAGGCCGCTGCCAAGACTGAGGAGAAGCGTCCGGCCCAGCAGAACCAGAAGCACCAGAAGAAGCCGGCTGCTGCCCGTCAGGCCACCACAACCCTGGATACCCGCAGCGCAGAAAAGACCGATAAGGTCGAGGTGCGCCAGAATGTGACCCATGTGGATACCCGTGCTGCCAATGTGGAACTGGATAAGTACAACGAGCGGTACGAGCGCATTGCCCCTGCCAGCTCCCAGAAGGATAACTTTGTCAAGAAGCAGAAGCTCAACCAGAAGTCCCAGCGCCGCGGCAAGCTGATCAAGAGCCGCAAGGAGCAGGAGGCCGAGCAGATGCGCCGCCTGGAGATGGAGCGTCAGCGCCGTCAGCGTCTGGAGATCAAGATCCCGGACGAGATCACCGTTGGTGAGCTGGCTGCCCGCCTGAAGGTGCAGGCCGCTGAAATCATCAAGCGCCTGATGGGTGTTGGTGTCATGGCTTCCATCTCGGATATCATCGACTACGACACCGCCGCCCTGGTGGCCATGGAAATCGGCGCTAAGGTGGAAAAGGAAGTCTTTGTCACCATCGAGGAGCGCCTGTTCGAGCCCGAGGAGGACAAGGACGAGGATCTGGTCAAGAGAAGCCCCATCGTTGTTGTTATGGGCCATGTTGACCACGGTAAGACCTCACTGTTGGATGCCATCCGCAAGTCCAATGTCACCACCGGCGAGGCCGGCGGCATCACCCAGCACATCGGTGCTTATCAGGTGAGCATCAACGGTGAAGCCATCACCTTCCTGGATACCCCCGGACACGAGGCCTTCACCGCCATGCGTGCCCGTGGTGCCCAGGTGACCGATATTGCAGTTCTGGTTGTGGCAGCGGACGACGGCATCATGCCCCAGACCGTCGAGGCCATCAACCATGCCAAGGCCGCCAATGTCTCCATCATTGTGGCCATCAACAAGATCGATAAGCCCACCGCCAATCCCGACAAGGTCAAGCAGGAGCTGACCGAGTACGGCCTGGTGCCCGAGGAGTGGGGCGGCGATGTGATCTG
>CAKWRB010000066.1 GCA_934845495.1 uncultured bacterium | reverse complement strand
GGAGATGGATGCCATCATCTACCTGGTGTATCTGGATTCGCTGAGCCCGGAGATCGTCAACAGCCTGCATGAGGCCGGCTACTATGTGGACGGCTCGGTGGTGAATACCCCTGAGCGCATGAAGGCGGCCATCGAACTGGGCGTGGACCTCATCGAAAGCGACCACCCGCTGGAGATGCTGCAGGTGTATGAGGAGATGACACGATGATTGCCAACTATCACACCCACACCCGCTGGTGCCGCCATGCCACCGGTGAGATCGAGGATTACATCCGGGAGGCGGTGCGCAAGGGGCTGCGGGCGGTGGCCATCACCGAGCATGTGCCTCACAGCCAGAACTTTGATCCCCGGCGGATGCAGTGGGAGGAGTTTTCCGCCTACAATGCCGAGCTGGACCGCCTGATCGAACAGTACCGGGGCCAGATCCATGTCATCAAGGGTTTTGAGTGCGAGTACTACCCCTTCGCCCTGGAAAACTACAAGATGTTCCGGGATCAGTACGGCTACAAGCTGCTGATCCTGGGGCATCACACCAACAAGGACCGCACCGCCGACAACTTTGCCCCCAAGGGGGAGGCGGAGATGCAGCAGTATGCCGATGAGGTCATCGAGGGGCTGCGCACCGGACTGTTCACCTTCCTGGCGCACCCCGATGTGCCCTTCTGTGGCTACACCGGTTCAGCGGAGTTTGCCCTGGAGCAGATGGGGCGCATCTTTGCCGTCTGCGAAGAGTTGGGAATCCCGGTGGAGATCAATGCCAACGGGTACCGGGACGGCCGTGCCTATCCCGACCGCCGGGTCTGGGAACTCTCCCGGCAGTACCGGCTCACCTGGCTCATCAACTCGGATGCCCACTCGGTGGAGCATCTCTGCGATGAGGCCGGCGTCTGCGGCACCGAAGCCTTTGCCCGGGAGTTGGGAATCCCGGTCACCGAGTGGTTTGACTGGTAACTTCTTCATAGTAAAACAAAAAGCGCGGAGGCAGTCGTCTCTGTGCTTTTTTATTTTTCCCAAGTGGAAAGAGGATTTTTTATTTACAAGGCCGTGTAAATTCGGTATCATCAAAATAGAGTTTGGAAAGGGGGAAAACGACCATGAACGGCATCAACACCACCCTCTGCTACCTCAAACGGGGCGAGGAATATCTGATGCTCCATCGGGTGAAGAAGGAGGGCGACCTCAACCGGGACAAGTGGATCGGCATCGGCGGCAAGTTTGAAGCCGGGGAGAGCCCGGAGGACTGCCTTTGCCGGGAGGTGCAGGAGGAAACCGGCCTCACGCTGCACAGCTGGCGGTACCGGGGGATCATCACCTTTGTATCGGACGAATACGGCACCGAGTATATGCACCTCTTCGATTCGGAGGATTTTTCCGGGGAAATCAAGGAGTGTGACGAGGGGGATCTGGAGTGGATCCACCGGGGCAGGCTGCTGGAGCTGACCCTGTGGGAGGGGGACCGCATCTTTCTGCGGCTGCTGGAGACCGACTGCCCCTTCTTTTCGCTGAAGCTGCGGTATGAGGGGGAACACCTGGCTGAAGCGGTGCTGAATGGGCAGCCGATCCTGCCGGAGGCTGGCGCATGAGGCGGCTGGCGGCGCTCTGCTGCCTTACACTGACCCTGTTCCTCACCGGCTGCGCCCCTGAGGAGAGCTTTACCCCCTATGCCGATGGGAAGCCAGCGGGCAGCGAACTGACCCTCTGGTTTGTCAGCGACCTGCATCTGCTGGCCGGGGAGCTTACCGACCAGAGCCCGGAATTCCTGGAAATGGTCGCCCGTGGGGACGGCAAGACTGCCCAGTATTCGCAGGAAATCGGTCGGGCGCTGGTGTGGGAGATCACCTCTCTGCCCGAGGCGGAGCGGCCCGATGTGCTGTTGGCAGCCGGGGATCTCACCTTCAATGGGGAAAAGCTCAGCCATCAGGCGGTGACAGCCCTGTTCGGGGAGATCGAAGCCGCCGGGGTACCGGTGCTGGCTCTGCCCGGCAACCACGATGTCAACAGCGGCATGGCCTACCGCTACACCGGGAACACCGCTGAGCCGGTGGAAAGTGTCACGGCTGCCGGGTTCCGGCAGCTCTACCGGGCCTTTGGCTGGGAGGACAGCCTACTGCAGGACAGCGAATCGATGAGCTATGTCTGGGAGCCGGCGGAGGATCTCTGGATCATTGCCATCGACGGCAACACCGATTCCCACAGCGGTTGGGTGGACGATAAAACCCTCGTCTGGCTGGACGGGGTGCTCACCCGGGCAAAGGAGGAGGGCAAGGCGGTGCTCACCTTCAGCCACCAGAACCTGGTGCGGCACAATGCCCGATTCCCCTTTGGCTATACCTTCGGCAATGCCATGGAGATCCGGGAGCTGCTGGCCGGGCATGGGGTGTCGCTCAACCTGTCGGGGCACATCCATCTCCAGCACATCGGCAGCTTTGACGAGATCCACGAAGTGACCACTTCGGCGCTCTCGATTGCGGAGAACCACATCGGGGTGGTGGAGATCGACCCGGAGCGGAAGGTCACCTACCAGGTACGGCAGCTGGATGTAGCGGGCTATGCCCAGGCGGCCGGTCTGACCAACCCGGATCTGCTGCACTTTGGGGAGTACAGCCGGCAGTACTTCCGGGAAAACAGTATGCGCAGCATGGGCGACAAGTTGGAGATGATGGGCATCTCCGAAGCGGACCGGGAATCGATGCTCGAAGCCGCCGGGGAATTCAATCTCTGCTACTTCACCGGGCGCACCGTCGGCCACCGGGCGGAACTGGCAGCTCTGCCGGGGTATGCGCTCTGGAAAAAGCAGCCCGACGGTATGGGGGACTACTTCACCTTTATCCTGGATTCGGAGAAAAAGGACGAGACCCAGGGGGAATTCGGGCCGCTCTGGCTGAAAGGAGAAACAGAATGACTGCAAGATACCATGCTGTGCTGTTCGATTTTGATTACACTCTGGGGGATACCGAGCGGGGCATTGTAGCAAGCACCCGTTATGCCCTGGAGCAGATGGACCTGCCGCAGCCGCCTGAGGAGGCGATCCGCCGCACCATCGGCCTGACGCTGGAGCGGAGCTTTACAGCGCTGACCGGCAGCAGTGATCCCGCTGGACAGGCGAAGTTCAGCCGGCTGTTCAACGAAAAGGCCGAAGAGGTTATGGTGGATTCTGCCGTGTTCTATCCCGGGGCCCGGGAGCTGGTGGACTGGCTGCAGGCCAGCGGAACCGCGGTGGGGGTGGTCACCAACAAGAACCGCCCCCGGATCGCCGCCATCCTGCACCGGGCAGGGATTGCTCCGGCGGTGCTGGTAAGCGCCCAGGACGCCAGACCGAAGCCGGCGCCGGATGGGATCCTGCTGGCGGCGAACAGTCTGGGGCTGAAGCCGGAGGAGATCCTCTACATCGGGGACAGCTGCACCGATGAGGCGGCGGCAGCGGCAGCGGGGTGCGATTTCATCGCCCTGACCACCGGGGCCACCCGTCCGGAGGAATTTGCCCCGGCCACAGCCCGGTGTGCCAGTCTGGCAGCCCTGCAGAAGCAGTTGGAACAGGGGGGAGAGCGATGACGGTCCGACATCTGCGCATCTTTGCGGCGGTGGTGGACTGCGGCACCATGCACGCCGCCGCTCAGAAGCTCTACCTTTCCCAGCCCACCATCACCCAGGCAATCAAGGAACTGGAGGAGCACTACGGCTGTCTGCTGTTTGAACGGTATGGCAGAAGGCTGATGATCACCCCGGCAGGCCAGGAGCTGTTGGGCCATGCCCGGGAACTGCTGAGCGTTTACGAGCGCATGGAGCGCAGCATGAAGCAGAATGCCGGGCAGAAGCTGCTGCGCATCGGCGCCACCGTGGTGCTGGCCGAACAGCTGCTCGTGCCGATGGTGCAGGCCTTTGAGGCCCAAAACCCGGAGATCCGGGTGGAGGTGCTGGTGGACAATTCCTCGGTACTGGAGAGCCGGCTGCTCAGCGGAGAGCTGGATGCAGCCCTGCTGGATTCCGCCGGGCGCAGCAGCGAGGTGCAGCTGCGGCCCTTCCTGCGGGAAAAGCTGGTGGTGGCGGCGGCACCCTTCCATCCGCTGGCCCAGTGCACCGCCCCGGTGACGGCCCGGCAGCTGGCGGACTGCGATTTTATCCTCCGAGAGGAGGGCAGTATGCCCCGGCGGCATCTGGCTGCCTTTTTGGCCCAGTATGGCCTTTCGCCCCGGATCAAGTGGTCCTGCACCAACCTGCACACGGTGGTGCAGGCGGTGCAGGCCGGCATGGGGATCTCGGTTCTTTCACCGGTGCTGATGCGGGAGGAGCTGGCAGCCGGTACCCTGCGGGAGATCCCGGTGGAGGACTTTGCCGAAGTTCGGGAGATTTCGGCTGCTGTGCGCCGGGGCCGGAGCGATTACGCACCGCTGGAACGGTTCCTGGATTTTTGCCAGGAACAATCCGCCCAGCTCTGAGCATTTCTTTTTATCAAAATAAAGCCGACAAGCACAGAAACCCCGGATCAGTCCGGGGTTTTTTGTATGTTGTTACGAAACTCAAAATTTGCAGAAAAATCCATCAAAAATCCATTGCGTTTCGCCTGTAAACCTGTTATAACAGGGATAGTGATCCGTGCTTCGCAGATGTGCTGCTCCGGGTGCGGAATCCAAAATGCGAGAAGAGGCTGTTTTGCGGCCTTTCTTTTTTTGCGCCATTTTTTCAGTATTACTGTATTAGGAGGGGTACAAGTTCCATGAAACATGAGATGACATCTGAGAACCAGATCACCGAAGGCGGGATCCTCCGCCCTCTGCTGGCATTCTTCTTCCCGATCCTGCTGGGCACCTTTTTCCAGCAGCTCTACAACACCGCCGATGCTGTGGTTGTGGGCAATTATGTGGGTACAGTGGCCCTGGCAGCGGTAGGTGGTTCCACCAGTACGCTCATCGGTCTGTTTGTCAACCTGTTTGTGGGTGTGGCTTCCGGTACCACCGTTATCATCGCCCAGTGCTACGGCGCCCGGGATTTTGACGGTGTCCGCAAGGCAGTGCACACCTCGGTGGCCATTGCCATTGTGGGCGGCGCCATTGCCACAGTCGTCACCCTGCTGGGGGCTGGCCCGGCACTGCATGCCATGGATACCCCTGCCGATGTAATCCCCGATGCTACTCTGTACCTGCGCATCTATGCCCTGGGCATGATCCCCTCGTTCCTCTACAATGTGGGTTCGGGCGTGCTTCGGGCGGTGGGTGATACCAAGCGGCCGCTCTACTTCCTCATCATCGCCTGCATGACCAACATCGTCCTGGATGTCCTGTTTGTTGTGGGCTTCGGCATGGGGGTACTGGGTGTGGCTCTGGCCACCGTTCTCTCCCAGGTTGTCTCCTGTGTGCTGGTGATGGTCCTGCTGATGCGCAGCACCAGCGTGTACAGCATCAACCGCAGCGAGATCGGCTTTACCGATTACAGCCTGCATCGGGTGCTGCGTGTGGGACTTCCCGCAGCGCTGCAGGGCAATATGTACACCATTGCCAACATCATCATCCAGTCCTACATCAATGCCTACGGCACCGACACCGTTGCCGCCTGGACTGCCTACGGCAAGGTGGATGGCCTGTTCTGGATGATCATGGGTGCGCTGGGCATTTCGGTGACGACCTTTGTGGGCCAGAACTTCGGCGCCCAGAAGTACCGCCGGGTGCGCCGATGTGTCCGGGTGGGCCTGCTGCTGGGCTTTGGCATCTCCACCCTGTGCAGCTTGGTGCTGATGCTCTTCTCTCACACCCTGCTGGGTTGGTTCACCACCTCCGAGAATGTGCTGAACATCGGCCTGCGGATTGCCGAGCTCACCATTCCCTTCTACTTCACCTATGTGAGCGTGGAGGTGCTTTCGGGTGCAGTGCGCGGCGCCGGTGATTCCTTCTGGCCCATGATTATCTCGGCCAGCGGTATCTGTCTGCTGCGTATCGTCTGGCTGCTGCTGGCTGTGCCGATCTTCCCGGGCTTTGATACCATCATCGTAGTGTTCCCCATCAGCTGGGCTGCCACTTCGGTGATCTTTGCCGGCTATTACCTCCAGGGGGGCTGGCTGCGCCGCCGTATTGCCATCATGGGCTATGCCCCTGAGGATAAAAACGATCCCAATCAGGGCTGATGCCGCTGATTCCATATCGACTCAAAAAAAGACCGTCGGAAGATTCCGGCGGTCTTTTTGCATTGATGGGTCATTCCTTTGTTCCGGGGCTGGTGGGGACGCGCGCTGCCATCACACAGCCGATGCGCTCCTCCGGGGCCTCCTCCGGGGCGAGGACGGTTACCTCCAGGTCGGGGCCGCCGCCGGGGTTTGGAAACAGTTCCGAGGTGATCTCCCCGGCTTCGCAGGGGGTCTCTTCCAGCCAGCGGAGAAAATCCCGGGGAAGGGCAGGACTGTCCGAAGCGGCGATTTCTTCCCGGCTCTGGGGGGAGATCAGCTCCCGGCCCGGTGCCTTGCGGCAGAACACCATGGCACCGGCTGCCCGGGCGGCGCTGCGGAAGATGCGGCAGGATTCGGTGAGGGAGGCCAGGGCCTGTTCCAGGCTGGTATGGGCTCGCAGGGAGGTGTAGGTGACAAACCCGATGGCAGCTGCGCTGATCGAGAGGATCTGCAGGGCCAGGGCGGCACCGGAGCGGCGCAGCTCCGCGGCGGTGAGGCCGGGCTGTTCCAACTGGCCCAGAAACCGGAGCAGCACCAGGGAGATGAGCGCGCCTGCACAGAGGGAAAACAGGCCGGAGCGCCGGAATGCCTGGCGATCGGGGGATTTCTGCATGAAGAGGACTCCTTTTTCCATAAAGTCAGTGCCGGATTGGCGGTACTGGCTTCAGTATAGCGAGAGAAAAGCGAGAAATATGCCCGACTCTGGCGAGAGCAAAAAGGCCTCCGGACAAAACCGGAAGCCTTTTCTGAATGCTGTGAACGAAAGGGGGAGAGGGTCATGCCTGTACCGGGGCGGTGTAGACCCGAGCGGCCAGTTCCTGATCCAGCAGATAGAGTCCGCCCTGGGCATCGCTGCCGAACTGCTCCATCTTGGCGATGAGATCCCGGGCGCTCTTTTCCTCCTCGGCCTGCTCATTGATGAACCAGTCCAGGAAGCGCAGGGTACGGTAATCCTGTTCGGCGGCAGCGGCGGCCGCCTGTCCCCCAACGCCTCCGCCACTCGGGC
>CAKWRB010000065.1 GCA_934845495.1 uncultured bacterium | reverse complement strand
CCATGCTGGAATCTGGCAAGGTAGGCCTGATCACCGGCGGTACCATGTCCACCGCTATGGCCTTCGATATCACCATTCATGGCAAGGGTGGCCACGGCTCCCGTCCGGACCAGGCCAACAGCCCCATCGACTGCTTCGTAGCCATCTACAATGCGCTGCAGGCAGCCCGTCTGACCAAGATCACCCCCTTCAAGCCTCTGACCCTGTCGGTTGGCCTGCTGCAGTCTGGTGCAGTGAGCAATGTAATCCCCAACGACCTCACCTTTGCTGGTACTGCCCGCCTGTTCGACCGTGACGAGGTTGGCTATCCCTTCAAGGATGCCCTGGTGCAGATCGTGGATGGTATCTGTGCTGCTTATGGCTGCACCGCCACCTATAATTTGCTCACCGACCCCTCCTACCCGGTTTACAACGACCCCGAATGCGTGGAATTTGCCCGCAAACTGGTGGCTGCGGAACTGGGCGATGAAGTGGTAGCTCAGCCCGAGCCCTGGATGGCTTCCGAGAGCTTCTCCAGATTGCAGGTGCTGATGCCAGGCGTATTCGCTCTGGTGGGTGTCAACAACCCGGAGAAGGGTACAGGCGCTGCTCACCACAACGAGTTCTTTGACCTGGACGAAGATGTATTCCAGCTCGCAGTGACCGGTGCAGTAACCTATGCACTGAACTTCCTGGAGAGCGACATCGATACCTCTGATCGGAAGTGGAAGGGCACCATGCGGGAATTCTTCCAGGATATGGGCTACACCGATGAGATGATCGAGGATGTCTACAAGCAGATCGAAGAATAATTTTACGAGAAGTCCTCTTTGGAAAAACGGGCCGGTCTCCAAGACCGGTCCGTTTTTGGTTGCAGCAGATTTTGTGCAGAGTGCTAAAAAACAGCCGGGAAGATTTCCGTCCGGATGGAATAGCTTTGATTGAATAAAGCGGCAGAGTGTGGTATCCTGTAACTAACAGGATTTCAGAATCAGGCAGGGGGCCGCGGGTAACGGGCTTTTCCTGTCCATACAGAGAAGGAGTTGTATTTCATGTCTTACAGTCCCAAGCTCGGTTCCGCATTCAACAAGACCCGACTGCGTGACCCGGAGCATCCCACCCCTTGTTCGGGCATGTGCTCGGTCTGCGGTGAATGCCCCGGCCTGTGTGAGATCGGCCTGGCTGCAGTGCGCGGTGCCGACACTGTCTATCCCACAGCCGGCGGTGTATACCAGTATGGTTCGGAAAAGGAATATCCGGTGGATCTGTCCCACTTCAACATCAATGGCCGGGTATTCGGTGCCGTGGGTGCCCCGGAGTGTTCGGCTGAGGCTACCGTGTTCCATGTGAAGATGGAGACCGAGATCGGCCGCCGCAATCCCATCAAGCTCAAACTGCCGGTGGTGCTGCCTGCCATGGCAAAGCTGGCCTGGCCCGAGTACTTTGGCGGCGCCGCTATGGCCGGTGTGCTGGCTGTGATCGGTGAGGGTGCCATTGATAAGGACCCCGGCCTGGTGTGTGAGAATGCCAAGGTCAAGGAGTGCCAGCTGCTCAAGGATATGATCGGTGCCTTCCGCAAGTACGATCACGGCTATGGCCAGATCATTCTGCAGGTGAACTGCGATGACGATATCCGCGGCGTAGCCGAGTACGGCCTGACCGAGTGCGGCGCCACTGCCATCGAATTCAAGTTCGGCCAGTCCGCCAAGGGCATCCAGGCCATGGGCATTGTCGAGGGGCTGGAAAAGGCACTCAAGATGAAGAAGAACGGCAACCTGATCCTGCCCGATCCCGAGGACCCCAAGGTGCAGGAGGAGTACCTGGCAGGCCGCGGCCCGCACTTCCGGGACTACAACCGCCTGCCCATGTGGACCGAGGAATACCTCTGCCGCCGCATCGAGGAGCTACGGGCACTGGGTGCCAAGAACATCTTCTTCAAGATGGCTGGTTACGACCCCCAGGATATGGAGAAGGTACTGCGCATCGCCTGCAAGGCAGAGGTGGATATGGTCACCTTTGACGGAGCTGGCGGCGGCAGCGGCAACAGCCCGGTGAAGATGATGAATGAATGGTGCTATCCCACCATTCAGATGGAGAGCGAGCTCTACACCATCTGTCAGCGGCTGGAGAAGGAGGGCCTGGAACTGCCCGATATCGCCATCACCGGCGGCATCGCCAGCGAGGACCAGATGTTCAAGACCCTGGCCTTTGGCGCCCCCTATGTGACCATGGTGGGCATCGGCCGTGCAGCCATGGCAGCTGCCATGAGCGCCAAGAAGGTGGGCGAACTCATTGCAGAGGGCAATGTGCCCAAGGAGTACGCCAAGTTTGGCAGCACCGTTCCGGAGATCTTTGCCGATCTGCGGGAACTGCGCAGCGTCTACGGCGACGAGGCAGACAGCTTCCCCACCGGTGCCATTGGTGTGTTCTCCTACCTGAACAAGATGCACCTGGGTATGCGGCAGTTCCTGGCGCTCAACCGCAAGTTTGATGTGGCCTATACCGACCGCTCCGACCTGATCCCGCTGACCTATGAGGCGCTGGATCTTCTGAACGGCACCTACCTGAAGTAATCTGAAATAAAACCCTGAATCCCCTCTGGAGCCAACAAATCGGAGGGGATTTTTTTGCTCTTGGAGCGATCTTGGAACGAGCTTTTGGGAGGTAAAAGTCGAGAAGAGGGAGCGCTTTGGAAGAAGTACGGATCACCCGCGGAGCCATGTGGTGAAAATTGGCATACTGATGCGGATTTTTTGTTAAAATGATAACGATATTCGATTTTATTTATCGGATTCTTGTACATATTTCAAATATTATTTTTGTTAAATATCCATAAAAAAATTGTCAAAATTGGCGATGGAAACGCTTGATTCTTGACTTTGAATACAATACCCTTTAGAATAATAGATTGACATGGTGCGGATATTTGTTCACAAATTATTCGCTTTGCTGAAATAATGTGTGCAGCTGTACCTGTCGGGGATCCCCCAAGGGAAAGGAACGGTATTTTGAACAGAAGAGTTGTCTGGATCGGCTGTACAGCCATTGTACTGAGCGTCCTGTTGTATCTGGCAGGATGTACCCCGGGGCATTCGGACGAGCCGGAGGATTACGGCGGATTCCGGTCGGGGATCACCTATGCCATGAACACGGTCATCGAGCAAAAGTGGTATGGGGAGACAGCCGATGCGGTCTACTCCGGAATGGAAACCAGGATCCGGGAGATCGAGGCGGAACTTTCCCTGCATCTGCCCCAATCGGAGATTGCACAGATCAATGCCAAAGCCGGCCAGGAGCCTGTAACGGTTTCCCAGCGCACCTTTGACCTGCTCCGGCGGGCCAAGGAGCTGTCCGAGCAGTCGGGCGGGGCCTTTGACATCACCATTGCACCGGTGGTGGAGCTGTGGGGGATCACATCGGATCACCCAAAGGTCCCCACTGGGGAGGAATTGGCCCGGGCCATGGCACTGCTGGGGCTGGAGGATCTGGTGCTGGACGAAGAAGCCTGCACCGCCTACCTTGCCCGTCCGGAGATGAAAATCGACCTGGGCGGCATTGCCAAAGGCTGGACAGCCGATCAGCTCCGGGAACGCGCCCGGGAGCTGGGGGCGGAGCGGGGCTATGTATCGCTGGGCGGCAACCTGATGATCGTCGGGGAGCGGCCAGATGGCGATCCGTTCAAGTTCGGGATGCGGGATCCCCAGGGCGATGCCAGCGAGTATCTGGGAACAGTGACACTGGCAGATGGCTTTACCATGGCCACCACGGGCGGCTATGAACGCTATTTTGAGGAGGAAGGGGTCCGGTATCACCATGTGCTGGACCCCCGTACCGGCTATCCGGCAGACAGCGATCTGCTGAGTGTGGCGGTCATCAGCCAGGACGGAACCCTGGCCGACTATCTTTCGACTACGCTGTTTGTCCAGGGGTTGGAAGCAGCCAAGGCAGCAGCCAATTCCGGGGACTATGCCCTGGTCATGGTGGACAAGGAGAACCGGGTGTGGATCTCCGGTTCCCTGCGCGGCAACTTTGAGCCGCATGAAACACAGACCGAGTACACCTATACTTATATAGACTGATGATGTAAGAGAAAACAGGAGAGAATGCGATGGGATATGGCACGACAAACCGCAGCGCCCGGGTGCGGCAGACAGTCCTGATGGGGCTGATGTTTGCGCTGGCTATGGTGCTGAGCTATGTGGAGTCGATGATCACCGTCCCGGGGCTTCCGCCCGGCGTCAAGCTGGGGCTTTCCAACATTGTCACCATGTACTGTGTATTCTTTCTCGGATGGAAGCAGGCCTATACACTGGCTGTGCTCAAGGGCTTTTTCGCTCTGCTCACCCGGGGATTTACCGCTGCCTGCATGAGTACGGCAGGCGGCCTTGTATCGGTTACGGTGATGCTTTTGCTGATCCTGCCAAAAAAACTGAACCTCAGCTACACGCTTATCAGCGTGCTGGGTTCTCTGGGCCATAATTTCGGACAGCTTCTGATGGCGTCGGTGATTATGAAGTCCGGATTTGTGATTTATTATCTGCCTATAATGGCAGTATCGGGTGTGGGAATGGGCGTTGCCACCGGCGTCCTCCTGCGCGTGATGCTCCCTTATATGAATAAACTGCAGCTGGTCAAGCACTGACTGCAGGCCGCAAGGCTATCACTATGACGAAGTGAGGCCCCCGGGTAATGTACGATTGGGGTTTTGGTTCGTTTTTTAGGGGTAAATATGGTAAAAAACTTCTTTAACAGGAGGAGACTATCGTGTCAAAGCTTTTTTCAAAATCTTTGAATGGCGTCAAGGTCCCGCACAGCAAGAATACTGCTGAGATGGAAACTGTCAAGATGCCTGTTCCCGACAAGGTAGTGATCCCGATGAAGCAGCACATGGGCCGGGAGTGCACTCCCACCGTGAAGCTGACCGACCTTGTCAAAGTAGGTCAGATCATCGGCGATACGGATGCCTTTATCGGTGCGCCGATCCATTCCAGCGTTTCTGGTAAGGTGACCAAGATCGACGAGATCATCGGCACAGACGGCAATCCCATCAAGGCTGTGGAGATCACCACCGACAAACTTCAGGAGATCGATGAATCGATCAAGGCCCCGGAGGTCACCGACCTTCCGAGCTTTGCTGCGGCGATCCGCGCTTCCGGGTTGGTGGGCCTGGGCGGTGCCGGCTTCCCGACTCATGTCAAGCTGATGCCCAAGAATCTGGACGAGGTTACCACTCTGCTGGTCAACGGCGCCGAGTGTGAGCCCTACATCACTGCAGACAATCGCGCCATGCTGGAGGATACCGACGACATCGTCGAGGGCATCAAGCTGGTGAAGCAGTACATGAACCTGTCCACTGTGATCATCGGTGTGGAGGACAACAAGCCCCAGGCCATTGCCAAGCTGCAGGAGGCCGTTTCCGGCATCGAGGGCGCTTCGGTCAAGGCCCTGAAGGCCCAGTATCCTCAGGGCGGTGAAAAGGTGCTGATCTTCGAGTGCACCGGCAAGGTGGTTCCCGAGGGTAAGCTGCCCAGCGATGTGGGCTGCGTTGTCATGAATGTTTCCACCATCGCCTTTGTAGCCAAGTACATGCGTACCGGTATGCCGCTGATCACCAAGCGGCTGACTGTGGACGGCGACGCCATTGCCGAGCCCAAGAATGTGGAGGTTGCCATTGGTACTTCCTTCAGCGATGTGATCGACTTCTGCGGCGGCTTCAAGACCGAGCCCAAGAAGATCATCATGGGCGGCCCGATGATGGGCTTTGCAGTTCCCACTGTCAACTATCCCGTTCTCAAGAACAACAATGCGATCCTGGCCTTCAGCGCAGCTAAGACTGCCGAAGCTGAAAAGCCCGAGACTGCCTGCATCCGCTGCGGACGCTGCGTCAATGCCTGCCCCTTCAGCCTGATGCCTGCTGCCATTGAGAAGGCCTACAAGGCTGGCAATGTGGACGGCCTCAAGGCCCTCAAGGTCAACCTCTGCATGGAGTGCGGCTGCTGTGCCTATGTCTGCCCGGCCAAGAGAAATCTGGTATCGGTCAACCGGTTGGCCAAGAAAATGATTGTTGAAAGGAGCAAGTAAGGGTGAGTACCATTACAAATAAGCTGACTGTATCCCCTTCTCCTCATATCAAGGACAAGGTGACAACTTCCTCTCTGATGCGCGATGTGATCATTGCTCTGCTTCCCGCTGCGGTAGCTTCGGTTGTGATCTTCGGCATGAGATCGCTGATCCTCATCGCCACCTGCGTGATCACCTGTGTAGTGGGCGAGTATCTGTTCAATATGGCCTGCAAGAAGCCCCAGACCATTGGTGACCTGAGTGCGGTTGTAACCGGCATCCTGCTGGCTTTCAACCTGCCCTCCACCTTCCCGATCTGGATGGCTGTGGTTGGTTCTCTGTTTGCCATCGTAATGGTAAAGAACCTCTTCGGCGGCATCGGCCAGAACTTTGCAAACCCTGCCATTGCAGGCCGCGTGATCCTGCTGATCTCCTTCTCCGGCCCCATGACCACCTGGCTGGTTCCCGAGAAGGTTGTTGGCGGCTACGAGCTGGTTTCCGGCGCTACCCCGCTGGCCCTGAATGCGCTGGGCAACACCGCTGACCTGCCCTCCTACATGGATATGTTCCTGGGTATGCGCGGCGGTTCTCTGGGCGAGACCTGTGTGCTGGCTCTGCTGGCCGGCGGTATCTTCCTGATCTTCCGCGGCGTGATCAAGCCCATTATCCCGGTTTCCTTCCTGGGTACCATCGCTGTGTTCGCACTGCTGGTGGGCGAGGATCCGCTGTTCCATCTGCTGGCTGGTGGTGCTGTGCTGGGTGCCTTCTTCATGGCAACCGACTATGTCACCTCTCCGGTCACCGATATGGGTAAGCTCATCTTCGGCATCGGCTGCGGTCTGATCACCATGGTGATCCGCGTATTCGGCAACTATCCCGAGGGTGTATCCTTCGCAATTCTGCTGATGAATGTAATTGCTCCGCATATTGATAGCCTTACAAAGTCCAAGCCCTTTGGAGGTGTAGTTACAAAATGAGTATGTTCAAGGAATTTGCCATGCCGCCCCTGGTCCTGACAGTGATTGCAGCTGTTGTGACCGGCGCGCTGGTTGCCACTGAAAGTATCACAACCCCCATCATCGAGCAGCAGGCTGCTGCTGCCGCTGATGCAGCCCGTGCCGTAGTGCTTCCCGCTGCAGACAGCTTCAACCAGCTGACTGTGGACGAGATGCCCGAGGGCGGTGTCGATGTATACGAAGCCACCAATGGCAGCGGTTATGTTG
>CAKWRB010000064.1:4251-7269 GCA_934845495.1 uncultured bacterium | reverse complement strand
CAGTGGTACGCATGATGAGCGGAAGGATCATGATCGCCAAAGTGATCACACCGGCCATGAGGCTGTATCCCCAGTCCAGCCAGCGCACAAAGGCCATGTAGCCGAACAGTCCATAGACGATGGAGGGGATACCGGACAGGGTCTCGGTGGTCATGCGGATGATCGGCACCACCTTGTTGCCGCGCTTGGCATACTCGGTGAGATAGATGGCCGACCCGATTCCGAAGGGGACCGCAATGAGCAGCGTCAGCAGCACCACCATCAGTGTATTGATAATGGCGGGCATCATCGAGGCGTTCTTGGAGGTATACTTCCACTCAAACAGGGAAAGGCTCAGATTGGGGATCCCCTTGATGAGGATATAGAACACCAGTGAAAACAGAACCATGACCGTAACGGCAGCAGAAGCTGTTACCAGAATGCGCAGCGCCACCGACTTCGGATGGTTTTTGTAGGTTTGGAAGTACTGTTTCACTTGTCCTCCCCCTTTCGAAGCAGCGAGAAGCTGAGATTGATCAGCAGGATAAAGATGAACAGCACCACACCGGTGGCCAGCAGGGCCTCACGGTGCATATCGGCGGCATAGCCCATCTCGAGCACAATGTTGGCGGTAAGGGTGCGCACACCGCTGAGCAGGCTGCCCGGAATGATGGGCTGGTTGCCTGCCACCATGCTCACCGCCATCGCCTCACCAATGGAGCGGTCGATGGCCAGAATCACACCGGCGGTCAGGCCGCTCTTGGCGGCAGGCAGCATCACCTTGAACACAGTCTCCTCCGGGGTGGCCCCCAGAGCCAGAGCGCCCTCGTAGTAGCTTTCCGGTACGGCACGGATGGCCGACTCGCCCACACTGATGAGGGTGGGAAGGATCATGATCCCCAACAGGATGGAGGCAGTCAGCACGCTTTTGCCGTTGCCGCCGAACAGGTTGCGCATGATGGGAACGATCACCACCAGGCCGAAGAAGCCATAGACAATGGACGGGATACCGGCCAGCAGCTCCACCGCCGGCTTGAGGTACTTGTAGACACGGGCCGGACAGAACCGGGCCATGTAGACAGCACACAGCAGGCCGATGGGTACACCGATCACCAGCGATCCGGCCGTGACATAGATGCTGCCCAGGATCATCGGGAAGATGCCGTAGATGTCATTGGTGGGTTTCCAGGTAGTACCCAGCAGGAAATTGAACGGGCCAATCTCTGCAATGGTGGGAAGTCCATTCGCAAACAGGAACAGACAGATTATAATGACAGCGAATATAGAAGCAAGGGCCGTGACCAGAAAGACACAGCCCATGCTCTTTTCTCTGAGTTTATTCATCGGCTCACCTCAGAAGATGTTTGATCTGTTGTCGATCATGCTTAGGCAACTTCCGACCAGTTGGTCAGCTCGCCCATGTAGATACCCTTGATCTGCTCGCTTGTGAGTCCGGTTACAGCATTTTCCTTGTTGACGATCACAGCAATACCATCGTTGGCAATTACAGTACCGGTCACGCCCTGGGCCAGTTCGCTCTCCTTGAGGGCACGGGAAGCCATACCGATATCCGAAGTACCAGCCACTGCATCGTTTACACCGGTGGTGGAGTCGCTCTGCTGCAGCTCGATGGTCACATCGGGGTTCAGGGACTCGTACTCCTCCTTCAGAGCCTGCATCACCGGGGTTACCGAGGAGGAACCGGATACGGTTACGGTGCCGGACTTGCCGGAGGGAGTGTAGGAGGTGCTGGTCTCGATGCTGATGTAGTCCTCACCTACAATCTTCTGGCCCTGCTCGCTCATGATGAAGTTTACAAAGTCCTGAGCAGTCTCGCTGAGGCCGTCCTTGGTGGCAATGTTGAAGGGACGGTATACCTTATAAGTACCATTGTTGATGTTCTCTACGGTCGGAGCCACACCGTCCACTTCCAGAGCCTTGACGGTATCGTTCAGAGAGCCCAGAGAGATGTAGCCGATGGCATCGGGATTGCCAGCCACGGTGGTCATTACAACCGAGGTACTGTTGGAGATCTCGGCGGTCTGGGTGATGGCGTCGTTGCCGTCAGCATCTTCGATCTCAAAGAGCTCTACGAATGCGCCGCGGGTACCGGAACCATCTTCACGGGTTACAACCGAGATGGGGGCGCTGGAAGCATTGCTGCTGCCATCGGCGGCAGAGCTGCTGTTGTCGCTGCTGCAGCCGGACAGAGCGCCTACTGCCATAGCGGCACACATAAAGATTGCTGCGAACTTTTTCATATTGTGTTACTTCCTTTCAGCTGTCGTTGTTTCACTTAACAATTGCTATTTTAAGGCAGCTGCGTTACATCCAAAACCTGAGCTGTGTTAAATCCGTGTAACATTGTCTGTAACACAGCGTCTTTTTTGTTAAATCCCCGGTTTTGTGCTACAATAGAGGCACTTGGAGGGCGAGGTGAATCACTTGCGGATGACAGCAAGGCAGAAAGATGGTTCCTACGAGCTGCTCGACCCAGATCAGCTCCGGGAGGCAGTCCAGCGGTTGGGCCAGGCCGAGGATGCCCTGGAAAGCCTGACCGAACAATACCACAGCATGGAAGCCAAGCTGGAAAGCCAGCGCAATCAGGGCCGTGGAACCCGATCGGCAGTTTTTAACCGGATGCTGGCCGAAAAGCTGATGCTCAGCGGAATGCTGGAACGGTTCCGGTTTTATGAGCTGAAGCTGTAAGGGCTGCCGGAATTGCTGATGGATTGCAAAATCGGGCAGCTTCTGGTACGATATTAAAAGAGAGTGAGGTGGATAGGATGGAAATTCGTGAATCTGCGGAGGATTATCTGGAGCGGATCCTGATGCTCAACAAAAGCATTGGGCAGGTGCGGGCCGTGGACATTGCCAATCTGATGAATTTTTCCAAGCCCAGCGTCAGCATTGCACTGAAAAAGCTGCGGCAGAACGGCTATGTAAACATCGACGGCGGCGGCTTCATCACCCTGACCGAAAGCGGACAGGAGATTGCCGAACGGGTCTTTGAGCGCCACCGGCTGATCTCCCAGCTGC
>CAKWRB010000064.1:0-4241 GCA_934845495.1 uncultured bacterium | reverse complement strand
CGTGGACGAGGAGATTGCCTAGGAGGACGCCTGCCGGGTAGAACACGATCTGAGTGTGGAATCCTTTGATGCCATCAATGAGTACTGCCGCAAAAACCTGCAGATCCAGTAACTTCCGATTCAGAATATTCACAGTTCGGATAAGGGATAACGATTTGCCTGCGGTAAACTGGTTCTTACAGCCGGATCACAGCGGAGACTGCATATCTCTTCTGCTTTGGAACTATTTCGCACTTTTTGCAGTTTTTCCGAAAAAACTATTGACAATTTCAAAATGGAATGGTATAATCAATATCGTTCCGTGCGAGGGTGGCGGAATGGCAGACGCACCAGCTTGAGGTGCTGGCGGTAGCAATACTGTGTGGGTTCAAGTCCCATCCTTCGCACCAAAAAAGAGATGTTCCTGATGGAGCATCTCTTTTTTTCAACAATAGAAAAACCCTCCGGCTCCTGTACCTGTGAGCCGGAGGGTTTTTATTTATCTGCGGGGAAATTGTGCCAGCGCCAACAGAGAATCACCAGCCCGGACCCCCAATGCTACGGTGCCATACAGCACAAGACCATCCCAGGGAGCAATCACTTCCTGATGAACTTCCCCAAAGAAACCGGTGAGGCGCCCCAAGCACTCCCCTGCGCGAAATTCTTCGCCAGGCTGTCGCAGAAGCCGCCAGCAGCCATTGGCCTCTGCGTCATAATAGGTGGTTTCGGTAATGTCCATCTGATGGGGATTCCCGGTGGTCGGGCGATCCAGGCACCCCAGCTCCGCCAGAATGGACAACAGATCCTCCTGATATGCCGTTTGATCTTCCGCCTTGCAGCCGCTCTGTCCCCCGCGCTCAATCAGAACAGACGGAATGCCAATGGCCGCAGCAGTTCCGCTGGTTCCTGTCATGGAGACAGAAGCCACCCGGCAGGAAACACTCATGGCCCGGCACATCCGCCGGGATTCTTCCAACACCTTTGGTTCGGCCAGCGCCGGGTAGTAAACAAAGGGCATGACCATCTCCGGCACATCGCCGCTGTGGATGTCGATGAGGTAATCCGCTTTGGCATGGAGTTCCCGGTGGATCTGCGCTGCCAGCTGCTGGCTGTAGCTTCCCTTCGGATCCCCGGGAAACATCCGATTGAGATTCTTCCCGTCCTCCTTTACCACAAAAGGCAAACGATCATAGAAAGAGGAGACATTGAGCATGGGAACCAGGATCAGCCGTCCGCTTACCGCGTCGGGCTCCAATGTCCGGCACAATTCCATCACTGCTGCCGCGCCGGGGTATTCACAGGCATGAACACCGGCAGTGAGCAATACCGTCTTTCCCGGCTTTGTCCCGTGGATCAGGCAGAGAGGAATGGTATTTTCTCCATTCGGCCCAGCAAAATATCCCTGTACTTTTTCTCCTGGCTGAGCTGTCAGCCCACAAATCGTCCAATCCATAGCGCATCCCCTTTGGAATTAGTCTGAACTAACTATAAGTATACCGTTCTTTTGCTGTGATTGCAAGGAAAACGATGAAAAAAACCGGCGCTGTCCTCACGGGACGGCACCGATTTTTCACTAAAATCGGGTCAGGCATCGGCACGGCCGGAAAATCCAGGCAGAATCTGCCCGAAGAACTGCTCCCGTCCCACCTCGGTGAGGTTGGGGAACAGCAGACTCCAGACGCACTGCTGGAACTGGGGACACCGATTGCCGATACTCTCCTCCAGCTCCGCATAGCTGCCCCAATACCGGAACACCATCTGGATCGCCGTGACCAGCTCGCTGTAATGGCCACTGTACAGCTCCCGGTTCAGCAGGCTGCTCTGCTCCAGTGCGCGCAGTGTCCCGGCCCAGAAATCCCGGCTGGCCTGCACCAGGTTCTTCTGGCAGCGCAGCATCTCCTCCCCCAGCCGGTCGTTGAGGTTATACCGGCGGAACAGGCAGTTGCTCTGGGCTGCGATCCTGGAAAATCGCTGCAGGGCGGCATCCACCTCCGCCAGGGTGGCAGGGATCTCCGCCGGGCAGGCGATCTCCTCATTGATCTGATCCAGAACGGCCAGCATGATCCTCTCTTTGCGCCCGTAGTAGTAGGTCAGGTTTCCCACACTGATCCCCACCCGGTCGGCAATGTCCCGCATGGATACCTTATCGTAGCCATAGCGTCCGAACAGCTCCTTGGCACAGAGCAGGATCTGTTGTATCTTGTCTTCTTTTGCCATGCTCTAAAAATCCCCTCTCTGCTGGCGGCTGTAAACTTTCTCTTTCGGGTTGATGATCCAGGTCCAGATTCCATGCAGGACCAGGGTGAGGACTGCACCCCAGAATACATCGATCACCGAATGCTGCTTCAGAAATACGGTGGAGAGGACGATCAGCACAAATACCCCGTGCGAGGCGATCCGCACCCGACGCTTCTGCCCCAGCACACTGCGGCAGATGGCCAGGTCCATTGCCAGCGACGAGGCCACATGGATCGATGGGCAGACATTGGTGGGGGTATCCATCTGCTGCATCAGCCGCACCAGTTCGGCGCAAAGGTTGTGCCGGGTAATCTCCACCCGCAGCTCCAGCCCGTTGGGCAGGAGCACATAGAGCAGCAAGCAGCAGGTCATGCCCACAAACATCACAAAACAAAGATAATAGTACTGCCCAACATCATACCGGAGAAGCAGGAGCGGAACCAGCACCAGTTCCACAAGCCAGAACACATAGGGCACGATGAAGTATTCACAGAACGGGATCCAGTCATCCAGCGGACAGTGAAGGATATACTTTGGTTCCACCAGCCGCTCTACCAGGAAAAATCCCAGCAGATAGAACGGCAGATAGGTCAGGGCGACCATGATGGGGTGCGCCTGATAGAAATCGATGATCCGGCTTCGCCGGCTCTGTTCACTCACAGGTCATACTTCCCCCGTACCGAACTGGCCGCCGCAGTCTCCTGGCAGCCGGCGGCGCAATCGCTGCAGGAGCCGGAACAGCCGCCGATGGGGCCGGGCAGAATGACCTCTGGCACCGAGCGTTCGCCCCGGGCCGCAGCGGTGAGCATCAGCTTGATTCGGTTGAGCTGGTTGACCTCGCTGGCGCCGGGATCGTAATCCACCGCGATCATATTGGCCTGGGGATAGTCCCGCTGGATGCTGCGCATTACGCCCTTGCCCACAATGTGGTTGGGCAGGCAGCCAAAGGGCTGCACACAGACGATATTAGGGGTACCGCTGCGCACCAGCTCCACCATTTCACCGGCCAGGAACCAGCCCTCGCCGCACTGGTTGCCGGCGGAGAGATAGGGTTCCGCACAGCTGCGGAGGGTCTTGATGTCCACCGGCGGTGCAAAGCGGCTGCTCTGGGCAAAGGCCTCGGAGGAGGGCTTGCGCACCCATTCCACGATCTTGATGCCCAGTTCGGTGAAGAAGGCAGTCGTTTTGCTGCCGCCGAGATACTCCGCCTTGAAGCTGCCGTTTTCAAAACAGTATTCCATAAAGCCGAGCAGTTCCGGGACCACCGCCTCGGCGCCTTCCCGTTCCAGTACCCGGACCAGGTCGTTGTTGGCCAGGGGCATATACTTGACCAGGATCTCGCCGACGATGCCCACCCGGTTCTTCCGGGGAATATCCCGGAGCGGCAGGGTGTCGAACTCCTTGACCATCTGCCGGATGTTCTGCTTGTACTCCCCAAAGCCAAAGCCCTTCTTGGTGAGCGATGCAATGCAGATCTTCCGCCACTTGGCGTGAAGGGCATCGGTGGAGCCGGGCTCCAGCTCGTAGGGACGCACCCGGTAGATCATCTGCTGCAGGGCATCGCCGTAGGCCACCGCCTGGGCTGCCCGCACGATCATGGTGGCGGTATAGGTAAAGCCCTCGTTTTTCTCCATGCCGTTGAGGTTGACCGAAACCACCGGGATATGGGAAAGCCCTGCCTTTTCCAGCGCCAGACGGATAAAGGCCACATAGTTGGAGGCACGGCAGCCGCCGCCGGTCTGGGACATGAGGATGGCCAGCTTATCGGTGTCGTACTTGCCCGAAAGAACGGCATCCATGATCTGCCCGATGGTGATCAGCGACGGGTAGCAGGCATCGTTGTTGACAAACTTGAGGCCCATATCCACGGCACTGCGGTTATCGCTGTCCAGCAGGACGATGTTGTAGCCCGACTGGTGGAACACCGGTTCAAGCAGCTCGAAGTGGATGGGAGACATCTGCGGACAGAGCAGCGTATAGCCGGCCTCCTTCATCTCGCGGGTGAACTCAGCCCGGTGGTAGGC
>CAKWRB010000063.1:223-7297 GCA_934845495.1 uncultured bacterium | reverse complement strand
GCTCTCGGCAGCCTTGATGCCGATCAGTTCGTTCTTCTCGTTCCATACAGGCATACTGCCGTTGGAGTCGGAGCTCATGGTCACGCTGCCATCCGGGGCCTCTGCCATGAATTCCTTCATCATAGCGGCACAGCCCGAGGGCGGGGAGGCGGTAAAGTCCACATAGCCGCCCATCTTGGCCAGCTTCATCATATCCTTGAGGTTGTTTCTGGCGTGGGTGGGACGGAAGGTCTTGACAGGGATATCGGTCTTTTCCAGAATCTTAAAGACCTCCTTGAGGCCCTTCTTGCCGGAACCCATGTGGATGTGTACCACACCCGGCTTGTTGCCGACCAGACCAGCCACACGGGCAGCCGCTGCCAGCTTGGTGAGCTCCTTGCGGGTGATGCCGGCATAGCGGTGGTCCGAGATGCAGATCTTGACGCCGATGACCTCGTCGATCAGGGCGATATCCCGTCCAACCGAACCGGTGATGGTGGGGGAGGGATAGTCGTAGGAGCCGGTGTAGCAGTAGGCAGTCAGCCCCTCTTCGTTGAGGGCTTTGACCTTGGCCAGCAGGCTTTCCACATTGCGGGAGATCGAGTCGGTGCCCAGAACGCCCACAAGGGTGCAGACGCCGCCGCGAACCAGATCGGAGAGGCCGACCTCGGTCACCTTGCTGGTGAAGCCGCTCTCACCGCCGCCGCCTGTAACATGGATGTGCTGGTCGATCACGCCGGGGATCACCTTGCGGCCTTCCAGATCCACCACTTCGGTACCGGGGTAGTCAAAGTCGATGTGCTCTGCAATGTCCACGATTTTATCATTGCAGATGAGGATATCAGCCTTGCCAATGTGTTCAGGGGCATAGACATCGCCGTTTTTCAAAAGACGGAACATAGTATCAAATCCTTTCTGTATGGGACAGAGTAAAAAGCAGGGCCAAATCTCTTTCACCATTTCTTTCTTTCTATTATAGCATGGAATCCGGTTGGTGAAAATGCATTTTTTATCCAATAAAAATTGCGTTTTTTCGTTTGATACACCAAAAACAATCAGAATAGGCTGCAAAATCTGCCGGAGAAGGAGTGGAAACTGTCGTTTCCAGTCGATATAGGGAAGAGGGGAAAACGCCTTGTCAGAATATGGCGGATGTGCTAAAATAGGATACCGGACTGGGAACAGTCCGTCTTTCATTAGCAGAGTAGATGGCCAGGCGTCAAGTGCCGCAGGGACGGGGAGTTGCCGTGCGGACGAAAAACCGGGAGGACCGGTTTGCGGTCTGGCTGTCGCATCCCGCTGTTACAATTTCAAAGATCGGTGCAAGCTCTGCGGCAGCGTGTGCCCTTCCTGACTGTACAGCAAATTTATGAAAGTTAGGAGGCACTGCTATGAAGTTTTTTGATTCGTTCCGTCGTTCCGCCGCGCAGCTTCGTGATCTGCGATCCCTCACCGGTGCATCACTTCTGCTGGCGCTGAGCATCCTGCTCACCTACTTCTTCCGCCTGGATTTTGGCGGCTCGCTGAGCGTGGGGCTCTCCTTCAACGCCACTGCCCTGATGGGAATGCTCTTTGGCCCGGTGGTCACCGGCCTTGCCAACGGTCTGGGGGACATCATCAAATGTGTCCTCAAGCCCCAGGGCCCTTACTTCTTCGGCTACACCTTCAATGCGATGCTGGCCGGTGTGATCTATGGGGTGTTCCTCTATGGAAAAAAGCCCACCCTGCCTCGGGTCGTGGCAACCAAGGCCGCCATCAACATCATCATCAATGCCTTTCTTGCCACACTGTGGATGTCGCTGCTGGGCGGCAAGGGCTTCTATGCCATGATCCCGGTGCGTATCATCAAGAATCTCACCATGATCCCGATCGAGTCGGCGATCCTCTATGTGGTGCTGAATGCGGCCTCCAAGGCGCTGAGCCGGGCAGGCTACTATAAAATAAAAGAATAAAGGGATCCCCGGGCGCTGTCTGGCCGCAAAGACAGTGCCCGGGGATTTTTTATGGTTCGGTTTTTGTGGGAGACAGCTTCACTTCCTGCTCTGGAGATAGCGGGCAAAGGGATCCTCCCCCACCGTAAAGGTGCGTCCGTTCAGGTAGTCCAGCGGGGCGCTCTCCCCTTCGAACCGGAAGGTGAGCGACCAGGCACAGAGCGCCTGGAAGCGGAAGCCCAGATCGTTTTTCAGCGAGGAATACTTTCCCTCCCCCACCAATGGGTGGCCGATCTCCGCCATCGTGGCGCGGATCTGGTGGGTGCGCCCGGTGATGAGGTGGACCTCCAGCAGCGAGTAGCGGCCGTTGGAGTCCAGCACCTTGTATTCGGTGATCATGGTGCGCCCGTTGGGAACCGGGTGGTGGAACACCTCGATGCGGTTTTCGTCGGCGCGCTTCTGCATGAACAGTTCAATGCGCCCTTCTGCCGGCTTGGGGGTGCCATGCACCAGGCAGCGGTAGCGCTTATCGATCTCCCGCAGCTTGATCTTTTCGTTCATCACCCGCAGGGCGGCGGCTGTTTTGGCGCAGATCACCAGGCCGGAGGTGTTCCGGTCGATGCGGTTGCACAGGGAGGGGGTAAAGCTCTGCTCGGCGGCAGGGTCGTACTCACCCTTTTCAGCCAGATATCGCAAAATGCGCCCGATCAGGGTGTCCGGCGACTGGCTTTCGTCCTCGTGCACCACCAGCCCGGCGGGTTTGTTCACCAGCAGCAGGTGCTCGTCCTCGTAGACGATGGGCACCATCGGGCCTGCAAAGCGGAAGCTCTCCTCCGGGGTGGTATCGAAGAATTCGTCGCCGATGTACATCTCCACCAGATCCCCGACGGCCAGCCGAGTGGAGATCTCGCACCGCTTGCCGTTGAGCTTGATGCGCTTCAGGCGAAGGTATTTGTACATCAGGCTTTTGGGCAGCAGCGGCACCGCCTTGGTGATGAATTTGTCCATGCGCTGTCCGGCGTCATTTTCCCGGATGGTAAAGCTCCTCATGCATAGTCCTCCTGTTTTGTTCTCCCACCATCATACCACCCGTCCGGGAAAATGTCACTATGTCACTTTCCGGTGCAGGGGATTCTCTGCTGGAAAGAAGAAAATGGGAGCTTTCCACCGGCGGAAGGATATGGTACAATGGGAGCAGAAATACGCTGCTGCAGAGCAGGACAGGGAGGGAACAGGTTCGATGCCGCAGAAGGAAGTGGATCACAAGCACCATCGCCAGCGCCTGAAAGAGCGGTTCCTGCAGGAGGGGCTGGATCACTTTGACCCGGTGAATATCCTGGAGCTGATGCTTTTCTATGCCATTCCCCAGGGGGATACCAACCCCATTGCCCACCGGCTGCTGGACACCTTCGGCTCTCTGTCCGGCGTTATGAATGCCAGCGTGGAAAACCTCTGCCAGGTCAAGGGGGTGGGGCAGCATGCCGCCACGCTCATCAAGCTGTTTGCAGCGGTGGTGCGGCCCTATCTGGACGATGGAAACCGGGGTGGAGTGGTCCTTCAGTCCACCGAGGAGATCTGCCAGTATCTGCTGCCCAAGTTTGCCGGGCGAACGGTGGAGACCTTTTTCCTGGTCTGCCTGGATGGCCGCCGCCGGGTGACCTACTGCGGAATCCTCAGCGAGGGCACGCTGGACAGTGTGCCGGTGTTTGTGCGGCAGATCGTGGAGAAGATCCTGGCGGTGCATGCCGTCTATGTCATTCTGGCTCACAACCACCCCTCGGGGTTTGCCCTGCCCTCCCGGGCCGATATCGACACCACCCGGGAGGTGGTCCGGGCACTGGGGCCGCTGTCGGTGCCGGTGTTGGATCACATCATCGTCTCGGGTGAGGACTGCGTTTCGCTGCGCGATTCGGGCTTCCTCGGCCGATGAAACCCCCTTGCGAAGGCAGGGGTTGTGTGATATAGTAACATTGGAACATTTGTTCTGGAGTTTTGCCGCCGCGGTCCCAGCCCGACCGGGGCGGAACTGCTGATGCGGGGAAAGGAGAGCGCTTATGGCAGAAAAGGACCGGTTTGAACTGGTATCCCCCTATAAGCCCACCGGCGATCAGCCCGCTGCCATCGAAAAACTGGCAGAGGGTGTGCTGGCCGGGGATAAGGAGCAGACCCTGCTGGGCGTGACCGGCTCGGGCAAGACCTTTACGATGGCCAATGTCATCGCCCGGGTGAACCGCCCCACGCTGGTGCTGGCCCACAACAAGACGCTGGCGGCCCAGCTCTGCAGCGAGTTCAAGGAGTTTTTCCCCAACAATGCGGTGGAATACTTTGTCTCCTATTATGACTACTATCAGCCCGAGGCCTATATCCCCGGGACCGATACCTATATAGACAAGGACAGTGCCATCAACGATGAGATCGATAAGCTGCGCCACTCGGCCACCTCGTCTCTGTCCGAACGGCGGGATGTCATCATCGTGGCGAGTGTGTCCTGCATCTACACGCTGGGTGACCCCATCGACTACCGCAATATGGTGATCTCGCTGCGCAAGGGCATGACGATGGGGCGGGACTACCTCACCAAAAAGCTGGTGGAACTGCAGTACGAGCGCAACGACATCAACTTTATCCGTAACAAGTTCCGGGTGCGGGGCGATGTGGTGGAGATCTTCCCGGCCTATCAGTCCGAAACGGCGGTCCGGGTGGAGTTCTTCGGCGACGAGGTGGACCGTATTGCGGAGATCAACACGGTCACCGGCGAGGTGAAGAACTTCGTCAGCCATGTGGCCATCTATCCCGCTTCCCACTACATCGTACCGGCAGACAAGATGCACGATGCCATCGAGGACCTCCGGGCGGAGGCGGATGAGCGGGTGAAGTACTTCCGGGAGCAGGGCAAGCTCATCGAGGCCCAGCGCATCGCCGAGCGCACCAACTACGACATCGAGATGCTCACCGAGATCGGCTTCTGCAAGGGCATCGAAAACTACTCCCGAGTGCTGTCCCGGCGGCCGGCAGGGTCGGTGCCCTATACACTGCTGGATTACTTCCCCGAGGACTTTCTCCTCTTTGTGGACGAAAGCCATGTGACATTGCCCCAGGTGCGGGGTATGTACGGCGGCGACCGCTCCCGGAAGCAGACACTGGTGGACTACGGGTTCCGGCTGCCGTCGGCACTGGACAACCGCCCCCTCAACTTTGACGAGTTCTCCGAAAAGCTCAACCAGATCATCTATGTGTCGGCGACACCGGGCGAGCTGGAGAAGGAGCACAGCACCCAGATCGTGGAACAGGTGATCCGTCCCACCGGTCTGCTCGACCCGATGGTGGAGGTCCGGCCGGTGGAAGGCCAGATCGACGACCTGCTCTCCGAGATCAACGCCCGGGTGGCCGTGGGCGAGCGGGTGCTGGTGACCACCCTCACCAAGAAGATGGCCGAGGACCTCACCGCCTACATGGAAAACCTGGGTGTTCGCATCCGCTATATGCACCACGATGTGGACACCATCGAGCGCATGGAGCTGATCCGCGATCTGCGCTTGGGCGAATACGATGTGCTGGTGGGCATCAACCTGCTGCGGGAGGGACTGGATATTCCGGAGGTGTCGCTGGTGGCGATCCTCGATGCGGACAAGGAGGGCTTCCTGCGCAGCGAGACCTCGCTGATCCAGACCATCGGCCGTGCCGCCCGAAACGACCACGGCAAGGTCATCATGTATGCCGATGCGGTCACCGGCTCGATGGAGCGGGCCATTACCGAGACGCTCCGTCGCCGGGCGATCCAGCAGAAGTACAACGAGGAGCACGGCATCATCCCCCAGACCATCAAAAAGGATGTCCGGGAGATCCTGGAGATCTCCACCAAGGAATCGGCCGAGTCCAAGGGGAAGAAGAAGCGCATGAATGCCGCCGAACGGAAGGCTATGATCCAGCAGCTGACGCTGGAGATGCAGAATGCCGCCAAGATGCTGGAATTCGAGCATGCGGCCTATCTGCGTGATAAGATCAAAAAGCTCAAGGAACAGAAGTAAGTCGGGAGGCTTATTGTGGCAAAGGATAAAATCATCATCAAGGGTGCCAAAGAGCACAACCTGAAAAACATCGATCTGGAGATCCCCCGGGACAAGCTGGTGGTGTTCACCGGCCTGTCCGGTTCGGGCAAGAGCTCGCTGGCCTTCGATACCATCTACGCCGATGGCCAGCGCCGGTATATGGAGAGTCTTTCCTCCTATGCCCGGCAGTTCCTGGGCCAGATGGAAAAGCCCAATGTGGACTACATCGAGGGCCTTTCCCCGGCCATCTCCATCGACCAGAAAACCACCTCCAAGAACCCCCGTTCCACCGTGGGTACCGTCACCGAGATCTACGATTACCTGCGCCTGCTCTATGCACGCATTGGTATTCCGCACTGCCCTATCTGCGGCAAGGTGATCGAGCAGCAGACGGTGGACCAGATGGTGGACCGGGTGCTCTCCCTGCCGGAGGGGACCCGCATCCAGATCCTGGCTCCGGTGGTGCGCCAGCGCAAGGGCGAACACGCCAAGGAGTTTGAATCGGCCCGGCGCAGCGGCTATGTTCGGGTGCGGGTGGACGGCAACCTCTACGATCTCTCGGAGGAGATCAAGCTCGAAAAGAACAAGAAACACACCATCGAGGTGGTGGTGGACCGTCTGGTGGTCAAGGAGGAGATCCGCTCCCGTCTGGCTGATTCGCTGGAGACTGCTCTGGGGCTCACCGGCACCATTGCGGTGGTCAATGTCGTCGATGGCGAGGACATCACCTTCTCCCAGCAGTACGCCTGCGTGGATCACGGGGTCAGCATTGAGGAACTCACCCCTCGGATGTTCTCCTTCAACAACCCGGCCGGCGCCTGCCCTAAATGTACCGGTCTGGGCACCTTTATGAAGATCGACCCCGACCTGGTGATCCCCAACAAGGAGCTCTCCATCCGGGAGGGGGCCATCAAGGCCAGCGGCTGGTACTATGCCGAGGGCGGTATGGCCCAGATGTACTACGAGGGGCTGGCGGAGCACTATGGCTTCTCGCTGGATACCCCAGTCAAGGATCTGCCCAAAAAAGCGGTGGATATCCTGCTCTACGGCAACGGCGGGGAGAAGCTCACCATCCGCCGGGAGACCGGCACCATGAAGGGGGCGTACAGCACTGA
>CAKWRB010000063.1:0-213 GCA_934845495.1 uncultured bacterium | reverse complement strand
CCCCGACTGCCACGGCGCCCGCCTGAAAAAAGAGGCACTGGCGGTGACAGTGGGCGGCATCAACATCCACGAGTTCTGCCAGATGTCGGTGGGGGACGAGCTGAAGTTCATCAACCAGCTGGAACTCACCGAGCGGGAGCAGCTCATAGCGGGGCAGGTGCTCAAGGAGATCCGCTCTCGCCTGGGCTTCCTGGTGAATGTGGGACTGGATTA
>CAKWRB010000062.1 GCA_934845495.1 uncultured bacterium | reverse complement strand
CACATCGCTGATGGAGCAGTTCCGTGCCGGGATCGAGGCCAGCCGGAGCAAGTGGCCCAAAGCACAGTATATCCCTTACTTCCAGGCACATACCAATACCTATGCGCCGGTGGAGAAACTCCGTGAGAAGTTTGAGCCGCTGATTGGTTTGCCCGGCACCGTGGGGCTGAGCATTGCCACCCGGGCAGACTGTCTGCCGCCGGAGGTACTGGATTACCTGGAGGAGATTGCCCACCGCACTGACCTCACCGTCGAGCTGGGGCTGCAGTCCGCCTTTGACAGCACTGGTGAGCGGATCAACCGCTGCCACACCTATCAGGAATTCGTCGATGCTGTCCAGGCGCTGAAACATCGGGGGATCCGGGTCTGCGTACATCTCATCAACGGCCTTCCGGGGGAGGACCGTTCGATGATGCTGGAGACAGTGCGTCGGGTAGCAGAACTGCCGGTGGATGCAGTCAAGCTGCACCTGCTCTATATAATAGAAGGAACCGTGATGGCACAGGAGTACCGGGAGGGCAGGGTCCGGGAGCTTTCCATGGAGGAGTATGTGGGCATCATCTGTGACCAGCTGGAGCTGCTGCCGCCCGAAGTGGTGATTGAACGGATCACCGGCGACGGCGAGGAGACAACTCTGCTGGCGCCGCTCTGGAGCCTGAAAAAACGCCGGGTGATGAATGCCATCGATCAGGAAATGGCCCGCCGGAACAGCTGGCAGGGCAAGGGAAGGGAGATAAAATGAAGACACGCTCCATTACAGAGGTAGCCAAGAGCTTTTTGAACGATGAGATCCCCAAGGATGGGATCATCTGCGATTTTACCATGGGGGGTGGGCATGACACCCTGTATCTCTCCGACCTGGTGCCGGAGGGAAAGGTCTATGCTTTCGACATTCAGCCGCTGGCGCTGGAACGGACCCGCAAGCGCCTGGAGGAAGCGGGCGGGCGCGCCAATGTGGAGTTGATCCTGGACAGCCACGAGCAGTTCGACCGGTATGTTCCCGGGGAATTTGATGCCGGTATGTTCAACCTCGGATACCTTCCCACCTCGGATCATGTTGTCACCACCAAGGCCGAGACAACCATCGCTGCGGTTTCCAAGGCGGTGGAGCGGGTCAAGGTGGGGGGCACCGTTGTGGTAGTGGTCTATCCTGGTCATCCGGAGGGCAAGCGGGAGGGCGAGCTGCTGCTGGACTTTGCCGCCTCGCTCAGCGACCGGGAGTTTGATGCCACCTATTACCGCCTGATTAATATCCCGGACTGCCCGTTTATCCTCGCCTTCCAGAAGCGCCGGTAAGGACTGGAAAAATTCACTTGACACAGGAACCATGTGGTTGTATCATTGTGTTGAACGAATGATACAACCCAAATGTGGGGAGGGACGCTGTGAACTGGAACTTTACAAACGACCGCCCGATCTATCTTCAGCTGATCGAGCAGCTGGAACGGGAGATTGCATCGGGCGCACTGAAACCAGGCAGCTGGATGCCGCCGGTTCGGGAGCTGGCCGGGAAGATGGGCATCAGCCCCAACACGGTACAGCGCGCCATGTATGAGATGGAACGCAGCGGCCTGCTGATCTCCCGGGGAACCGAGGGAAAGACGGTCACCGAGGATACGGTGCGGATCGAGAGCATCCGTCAGGATTTGGCCCGGCAGACGCTGGAGGCGTTTTACCGGGAGATGAGCCGACTGGGCTTTACCAAGGAGCAGAGCCTTCAGCTGGCCGAAACATTCAGCCGCTCAGCGGACAGAGAGGAGTGAGAGATATGCAGAATATTATCCTGCAGTGCCGGGATCTCACCAAGAGCTATGGGGGAAAACTGGCGCTGGATCATGTGAATCTGGAGGTCTTTTCCGGGCGGATCGTCGGCCTTCTGGGTCCGAACGGCAGTGGAAAGACGACTCTGATCAAGCTGGCAAACGGCCTGTTGAGCCCCACCGCCGGTGAGATCCGGATCAATGGAGCCCGGCCGGGGATCGAAACCAAGAAGATCATATCCTATCTTCCGGATCAGGAGTATCTCAACAACTGGATGCGGGTCGGCGATCTGGTGGAGTTCTTCCGGGAGTTTTACAGTGACTTCCGGGAGCAGCGCGCCCTGGAAATGCTCAATCACCTCAATATCTCCACTGGCGATAAGCTCAAGAATCTCTCCAAGGGAAACAAGGAAAAGGTGCAGCTGATCCTGGTGATGAGCCGGGAGGCAAAGCTCTACCTTCTGGATGAGCCCATTGGCGGCGTGGATCCGGCAGCTCGGGACTATATCCTGCGCACCATCATCGGCAACTACAACCCGGATGCCGCCGTGCTGATTTCTACCCACCTCATTGCCGATGTGGAGCCGGTGCTGGATGATGTGATCTTTATCGACCGGGGACGGATCGCCCTGACCGCCTCGGTGGATTATATCCGGGAGGAGAAGGGCAAAAGCGTGGACGCGCTGTTCCGGGAGGTGTTCCGATGCTGATCAAATTGCTGAAATACGAGTTCCGGGCGGCGTTCCGGGAACTGATTCCGCTCTATATTGCGCTTCTCGGCATTGCCGTGCTGCTGCGCCCGTTTTACCTGTACAACCTCTCCGGTTCGCTGACCGGGATCACCGCACTGGTCTATGCGGCGCTGATTGTGGCGGTCATGGTCATGTCCTGCCTCACCATTATCCAGCGCTTTTCCAAGACGATGCTTGGGGCAGAGGGCTACCTGATGCACACATTGCCGGTGTCAGCTACCGTACATATCTTCTCCAAGCTGATTACCGCCATGGTGATCGTCGGGGCAGGCTTCCTGGTGGGCACAGTGTCGATGCTGATCATTGCAGCGGATTCCTCGTTCTTCCTGTTGATCCGTGCCCTCTGGGAGGAGTTTGTCCTGGACTTTTACAGGATCTTCGGCCAGAACGGACTAGTGATGAGCTTCGGGCTCCTGCTGCTCTCCTTCTTCCAGTCAGCCCGTTGGATCCTGATGATCTATGCGGCTGCCTGCATCGGGCATCTGTTCTCCCGGGGCCGGGCCGTGATTTCGGTGCTGACCTATGTGGTGATGAGTGCCGTGCTGGGGGAGGCCCAGGTGTTTGTGAACGAGCTGCTCTATACAGCCATGGGCGGTGCGCCGGCCACCTTCCTTCCTGGGTTTGATTCCACCTGGGTCTTTGGACAGAGCCTGCTGCCGCAGCTCTTGACCACTCTGCTGATTTCCATTGCACTGTTCTGTGTGGTGCGCTACATCCTGGAGAATCGTCTGAACCTGGAGTAGCCGCTGGTCGAACTGTTTCCGAACAGGGATATCCGTTTCATAGCGGGTGTCCCTGCTTTTTTGCGAAAGGCTTTGTACCGGGAAAAATTCAATTGACGAGCGCAGTGTTGCCTTCATCATGGAGGGCGGCCGTGTTCCGGAACTCTACCGGGGCTGTGAAATTGTACCAATGACTCTGTTCGATCTATATGGGATCAGTTTTCTGGTGCGGAGCCAGTACCGGGAAAAACGATCTGATCCGTGCGCTGATCCGGCATTTCACCGGAAAGATATCAGCAGGCCTTTTCAACCGAAGGCTTTTACACTATAATATGATAAGAAACTTTAGGGGGTGATCTGTCTGGATCCGCAGATTCTGAAATCGCTCAAGGAAAAAGTCTATAAACTCCCCATGCAGCCGGGTGTCTATATCATGAAGGATAAGAACAATACGGTCATCTATGTGGGAAAAGCAAAAAAACTCAAGAACCGGGTATCCAGCTACTTTCGGGCCATCGATCACCATCTTCCCAAGGTGTACAAAATGGTGCAGAATGTGGTGGATTTTGACTACATCGTCACCGACAGTGAGTTTGAAGCACTGGTGCTGGAGTGCAGCCTGATCAAGCTGCACAATCCCAAGTACAATATCCTGCTCAAGGACGACAAGGGATACAGCTACATTAAAATCACCAACGAGCCCTTTCCGCGCATCGTATCGGATAAAAATCACCTGGACGATGGAAGCGAGTACATCGGCCCGTATATGTCCGGTTTTGTGGTGAATCAGACGGTGGATGAGGTGAACAAGGTGTTCCAGCTGCCCACCTGCAGCCGGAAGTTCCCGGCGGAGTTCGGCAAGGGTCGTCCCTGTCTGAACTATCATATGAAGCTCTGCATGGGGCTCTGCCAGGGAAAGGTCACCCAGGAGGAGTATGCAGAGATCATTGCTCAGGCCAAAAACTACATCCACAACGGCGGGGATCTGGCCGAGGATCTGACCCGGAAGATGGAGGAGTGCGCGGAGAAACTGGAGTTTGAAAAGGCGGCCCGCTATCGGGATCGCCTCATGGCAATCAAAAAAATCGGGGATAAGCAGAAGGTCATCTTTTCCAAGGTGGAAAACCAGGATGTACTGGGCTTTGTTGCAACCGATCACAATTCGGTTTGCTCGATGCTGATTTTCCGGGGCGGCCGCCTGGTGGATAAACAGGATTATCTTCTGGGGGAACCCAGTGCGCTGGACGAGATGCGCCGGGAGTTCATTGCCCAGTATTACACCACTCCTGACCGGATCCCGCCGCTGGTGACCGTGGATGGGGAGGTGGCGGACCAGGAGCTGCTGGCCGGTCTTCTCAGTGATCGGCTGGGCCGTAAGGTGACCATCCACATTCCTCAGCGCGGGGAGCAGGTCCGCCTGGTGGAGATGGCGCTCAAGAACTGTGCCCAGACCCTCTCCCACGAGACGGATAAGACCGGTCGGGAGATCGCCGCACTGGACGAACTGGCCAAGACCCTGGGCATGGAAACGCCGCCTTCCTACATCGAAGCATATGATATTTCCAACTTTGGCTCCACCACCAAGGTGGCCGGTATGGTCGTGTTCGAGAACGGAAAGCCCCTGCGCTCTGCCTATAAGAAATTCACCATCAAAACGGTGGAGGGCACCGACGACTACGCCTCCATGCAGGAGGTGATTGGCCGCCGGTTGGCGCGGTATGAGCAGGAAAAGGATACCGGTCGCGGCTTCGGGCGGCTGCCTGATCTGATTTTGTTGGACGGCGGTCAGGGACACCTGAATGCAGTGCAGCCGATTTTGGATGCCTTCGGGCTGAAGGTTCCCATGTACGGCATGGTCAAGGACGACCGGCACCGTACCCGTGCCATTGCCAGTGATGGAGGCGAGATCTCCATTGCCGTCCACAAGCGGGCGTTCAATCTGGTGACGGCCATCCAGGACGAGGTCCACCGCTTTTCCATCACCTACTCCCGATCCAAGCATCGCAAGAGCGGCCTGGAATCGGTACTGACCGGTATTCCAGGGATCGGAAAGACTCGGGCAGCGGCCCTGTACCGGCACTTCAAGACTGTAAAAGCGATTTCCGCTGCTGCCGAGGAAGAACTTCTGGTTGTTCCGGGCATGACCCGACCGGCTGCTGAGGCCGTATACGGGTACTTCCATCCGGCCGAAAGTACTCCGGAATGAGTGGGGGAAGGCAGAGGTGCGGCTATTGACGAGAGCTGTCAAAACCATCATAATAGAGGATGAATCAGTATCGTTCCGACAGGACGGAGGAAATGTTTTATGAGAGTTATTACAGGAATTGCGCGCGGCCGGAAGCTGCGCTCACCTGATGGATATGATGTGCGCCCCACCACCGAGGTCACCAAGGAGGCCATGTTCAGCATCCTGCAGTTTGAACTGGAGGGTGCCCGGGTGCTGGATCTGTTTGCCGGTTCGGGTCAGCTTGGCATCGAGGCGCTGAGTCGTGGTGCCGGCTTCTGTACCTTTGTGGATTCGGCACGGGCCTCCCAGGAGCTGGTGCGTCAGAACCTGACTTCCACCGGCCTGGGTGCCAATGCCCGGGTGATGCCGATGGACTATCTGGCCTTCCTGCAGAGCACCCGGGAGAGCTTTGATATCGCACTGCTGGATCCGCCCTATGCCCAGGGGATGCTCGATCAGGCCTTGCCCCTGCTGGCGGAGAAGATGTCCGAATCGGGCGTGATCGTTTGCGAAACCGATAAGAGAGAGGAGCTGCCCGCCCAGGCTGGCACATTCGAGGTCTATCGGGAGTACCGTTATGGCAAGAGCAAGCTGACCGTTTACCGGCGGAGGGCTTGTGATGAATGAGAGAATTGCGATTTGTCCGGGTAGTTTTGATCCGGTCACCCTGGGACACCTGGATATCATTCGACGGGCTTCAGTCCTGTTCGATAAAGTGATCGTTCTGGTGGTTGTCAACCCTGTAAAGAATACCAGCTTTACACCGGATGAAAGGGTTGAATTGATCCGTAAATCGGTGGATGGTATCCCCAATGTGGAGGTGGATCTCTACACCGGGCTGCTCGTGGACTATGTGCGCAGCAAAGGCGCAGTTGCCATCGTCAAGGGACTGCGCGCCATGTCGGATTTAGAGTATGAATTCCAGATGGCGCTCATCAACAATAAGATGCTGCCCTATGCCGTGACCATTTTCCTCACCACAGCCCAGAACTACCAGTACCTGAGTTCCAGCCTGGTGAAGAATGTTGCCACATTCGGTGGGGATATCAGCGATCTTGTGCCCCGGGCGATCCACGATGAAGTGGTGGCCCGGCTGGGCAATACAGATGCATCAAAAATCGGGAAGGAGGCACTGATGTGAATATCGATGAGATTCTGGACATGCTGGATGAACTTCTGGATCGCGCCTGGAACCTTCCGCTGAGCGGGGGACGCTGTGTGATCGATGCCGAAAAGGTGCGGGAGATGGTGGACGACATCCGTCTGAACCTGCCGGACGAGATCAAGCAGGCCAAGGCCATCGTCAAGGATCGCAGCGAGATCCTCTCCTCGGCTAAGACAGAGGCGGAGGCCATTGTCCGCAAGGCAGAGGAGCGCGCCCGGGTGATGATTGCCCAGGACGAGGTGATGAAGCAGGCACAGTCCAAGGCGACTGAAATCGTGACCCAGGCTCAGACCAAGTCGAAAGAGATCCGCCAGGCCTCCCAGGAGTTTTCGGATGAGGTCCTGCGCAAGGCAGAGGAAAGCCTTGCCAACTCCCTGTCTGAGGTGCGGCAGACCCGCCAGGCACTCAAGGGCGCCCAGCGGCAGTTTGCCCAGCAGAACAATTCCCGTTCCCAGCAAGGGTAAGTCAAACACAGATTTGTTCAGGGCTGCCGCATTGACTGGCGGCCCTGTTGTGCGGATTGGAGTTTTTTCGGGCATCCCTTTCCGGTACATCCGTCGGGTTGTACAGTTTTCGGATTTTTTGCGAAAAAGCGCCCCGAAAGGATGGCTTTTTCTCAGGAAAATGGTATAATGGACTTCGTCATTCATGGTTTTTTGACGCTTAAATTG
>CAKWRB010000061.1 GCA_934845495.1 uncultured bacterium | reverse complement strand
GTGGCAGAGGCCCCCGGTGCGGAACAGTCAGAAACGAGGTTTTATGAGCATTACATTCCGTGATTTTCCGCTGTCCGAAGCCATCCAGCGCGCCATTGCCGAGGTTGGCTACATCGAGCCTACCCCCATTCAGGCGCAGAGCATCCCGCTGATCCTGGAGGGCAAGGATGTGATCGGACGCTCCCACACCGGTACCGGCAAGACTGCCGCCTTTGGCCTGCCTGCCATCGAGATGATCGATCCGGAGCTGGAGGGCGTTCAGGTGCTGGCACTCTGTCCCACCCGGGAACTGGCCATGCAGGCCGCTGCCGAGGTGGAAAAGTTTGCCCGGTACAAGAAGGGTGTCAAGGTGGCCGCTGTCTTTGGCGGCGCTTCGATGGAGAAGCAGATCTTCCAGCTCAAGAAGGGCGCCAACTTTGTCATCGGAACCCCCGGCCGTGTGATGGATCACCTGCGCCGGCGCACCCTGCGTCTGGGCAGCCTGCAGATGGTGATCCTGGACGAGGCTGACGAGATGCTCAACATGGGCTTCCGGGAGGATATCGAGACCATTCTGGCCCAGGCTCCGGTGGAGCGGCAGACCGTGCTGTTCTCCGCCACCATGCCCCAGCCCATCCTGGACATCACCCGGGAGTACCAGCAGGATCCGGTGATGGTAGCCATCGGCAATGAGCGCAGCCGCACCGCCGAGAACATTGAGCAGTTCTACTTTGACTGTCCCATGGGACGCAAGATGGATGTCCTCAACCTGCTGCTCGCCAAGTACGATCCCAAGCTCTCGGTGGTGTTCTGCAACACCAAGAAGATGGTGGACGAACTCTCCGAGTATCTCACCAGCGCCGGCTACCAGGCTGTGGGCATCCATGGCGATATGCGCCAGTCGGCCCGTACCCAGGTAATGGCCAGCTTCAAATCCCATCGCACCCGCATCCTCATCGCCACCGATGTAGCTGCCCGCGGCATCGATGTGGAGAATGTGGACGCCGTCTTTAACTTCGATATCCCCCAGGACATCGAGTTCTATGTACACCGCATCGGACGGACCGCCCGGGCAGGCCGCGAGGGCAAGGCCTACACCCTCATCAGCGGCCGCCGGCAGTTCTATCAGCTTCGGGACATCATGTCCTCCACTGGTGCCAAGATCCTGCAGGCTGAGATCCCCTCGGCAGCCGAGATCTACGAGAGCCGCCGGAGCCAGTTTGCCGCCGGTGTGATTGAAAGCCTGAGCCAGCCCCAGCCCGAAGGTGAGGCCATGCTGCGCCGCCTGACCGAGATGGGCTTCACAGCTGAGCAGGTGGCAGAGGTCGCTCTGGAGCGGCTGCTGGCCGGTGAGCGCAAGGCCCTGCCCGAGGTACAGGTGATCTCCCGTCGCGGCGAGAGCAGGGACGGCAAGCAGACCGGCGTCGTGCTGAGCATTGGCCGCCGTCAGCGCATTGCCCCCAACTTCATTCTGGGCGCCATTGCCGATGCCACTGGCATCCCCGGCAAGAAGGTGGGTAAGATCGACATCTACGATGACTACACCGTAGTTCAGCTGTGTGATGAGGATGCCCGTCTGACCGCTGAGACCATGGCAAGCTGCCGCATCAACGGCCACAAGACCGAGGTGCGCCTGCTCACCAAGGCAGACCTGGCCGGCAAGAACGGCGGTGGCCGCCGGGAGGATCGCCGTCCGGAAAAGCGCGGCGGCGGAAAGCCCTATGGCCGCGTGGACGGAAACGGCCGCCGCACCGACAACTTCCAGAAGAACGGAAAGAAAAAGAACTGGGAGAACCGGGAAAATCGTGAGAACCGGGAGGGCAAGCCCTTCCGCCGTGGAAAGAAGGACTTCCGCAAGGGCCAGGATTTCCGCAGAGACCGGTAAATAACCAGAAACGATAAAAAAGCTCTGCCGATGGGTTCGGCAGAGCTTTTTTCTATTCTTCGGCAAAAGGAGTCCCTTTCCGTGCAAAGCGTTGGCGCAGCTTCTTCCACGCCCGCTGCAGCTGGGGGTGAAACAGGGCAGCGATGCCGCCAGCCAGCAGCAGGCAGAGCAGACAGAACAGCCAGCCAAGGTTTTTGGTGAGCAGGAACCCGGAAAGCCCGGTGTAGACCCGGATCCAGTTTTGGTCCGGCTTGGTTTCCACATGAACGGACGGAAAGACCGAGGCACAGATCCCCAGGATCAGCAGCCCAGTGGAGGCCAGCCCTGCTGCCAGTCCGCCGATCAGCAGTTCCCAGCGCCGCCGGGAGCTGGCCGCTTTGGCAGCAGAGGGAGGAAAGACGGCATCGTCCAGCAGCAGGGCATCGGTGGATATGCCAAACAGCTGGCTGATCCGCACCACATGCTCAGTATCCGGTGTGGCAGTGCTCTGCTCCCATTTGGACAGAGCCTGCCGGGAGATGCCGATCTGCCCAGCCAGCTGTTCCTGGGTCCAGTTCTTTTCCTTTCGAAGGTATTGCAGTTTTTCTCCAAATGTCATGGCGGCCTCCTGGATGTAGGATTCTAAGGTGGTTTTTCAAGGTTCATTGTACCATTTAGCCAGTGGAAAGTCCACCAACCATGCCTTTCATTGGCGCAACCAGACCTTCCATTTGCAAAAAAAGACGGATCAAACGATCCGTCTTTTTTCATAGGGGGCACTTTCCCCAAAAAGATACTGGTTTAGGCGCGGTATACGATCTCGCCGCCGATCATGGTAGCGGTCGGGCGCACATCCTTGATCTCAGCGGAGGGAACTTCAAAGATGTTCCGGTCCAGGATCACCAGGTCAGCCATGTAGCCGGGCTTCAGACGGCCCTTCTTGTCCTCATCAAAGGAGGCAAAGGCGCTCTCCATGGTGTAGTTGTCCACGGCCTCGTAGATGTCCACACACTCCTCCGGCAGGTACACATCACCCTTTCCGGTCAGGGACATCCGGGTCACAGCGCAGTAGAGGTTGTTGTAGGGGTTCATATCCTCTACCGGTGAGTCGGTGCCATAGGATACATGCACACCCATGTCGGCCAGAGTCTTAAAGGCATAGGAGGTCTTGGCCAGTTCTTCGCCCACACGATCAAAGACGATGTTCTTGTCGTAGTGGATGAAGATGGGCTGTACCTGGGCCAGAATGTTGTTCTTCCGGAACTGCTCCAGAGTCGCCGGAGTGGTGATCTGGCAGTGGATCACACCGTTGCGCAGGGGGTTGGAGCTATCCGGCAGGCTCTTCTCGTAGGCCTCCAGGATCATCTCGATTGCCTTATCGCCAATGGCATGGGTAGCAACGCTCATGCCGTTTTCGGCAGCAATGGCGCAGATCTCGTCCAGATAGTTCTGATCCATAACAGTGATGCCAGTGGTGGAGGCATCATCTGCATAGGGGGCATTCAGCTTGGCGGTGCGGGCACCCAGCGAGCCATCCACAAACAGCTTGAGCGGTCCTACGCGGTTCAGATCGTCACCGTAGCCGGTCTTGAAGCCATCTGCCAGGAAGGCGCGGAAGGTATCGATTTCGGTGAAGCAGCACTGCTGGTAGGTGCGTACACAGGAGCCGGCATGGGTCACATTTTCGTAGGCCTGCCACATCTCGGCATAGTTTTCGTCCTTGATGTCGTTGGTCTGGATCGAGGTCACACCCAGCGACTCAGCATAATCCATAGCGGTGCGGATGCTCTTCTCATAGTCGGCAACAGTCTTCTGGGGAATGATGGAAAGAACCATCATCAGAGCGCTGCTCTCCCGCATGATGCCGTTGGGGTCGCCGTTTTCATCCAGGTCGATGGAAGCGCCGGCAGGCTGGGGAGTGTTGCGGTCGATGCCGGCCTTTTCCAGAGCCATCGAGTTGCACACCAGCACATGGCCGCAGGCACGGGTGCAGATGATGGGATGCTCGGTGGAGATCTTGTCCAGATCTTCACGGGTGGGCATGCGGTCGGTGTCGGTGAAGAAGTCCTGGTTCCAGCCGCGGCCCAGTACTACCTCGCCGGGGGCTACCTGGTTCTCCTCGATGAAGCGGCGGCCGCGCTCGATCATTTCGGCCAGGGAGGGAACTTCGTGCAGCTTGATCATGCGCAGGCTTTCACCCACATTGTAGAGGTGCTGGTGGGAATCGTTGAAGCCGGGGATCACAGTACGGCCTTCTACGTCGATCTCCTCGCAGCCGGCAGGAGCCAGGGCGCGGATCTCGGCATTGGTGCCCACAGCCTTGATGATACCGTCCTCGATGAGCATGGCTTCCTGGAAGTTGCCGCGCTCCACATAGATATTGGCGTTTACAAGAATTGTTGACATACTGATACACTCCAATCTTTTCTTAACAGATAAAACTTGGATCAACTGCGTTTAAGTTATCGGGACGCTTTCTTTTTCCGGCGGAGCTGGAGCTCATAGACCGCCAGACCGAACAGCGGAACGATCAGACCAATCAGCGAAGTGCGGGGATCCTCCATCAGGGTGTTGATGCACAGGCCGATCATGATGAGAATGATAAGGTATACCGAGAAGGGATAGAACCACACCTTGTAGGGGCGGTTCAGGTCGGGATACTTCTTGCGCAGAACGATGACCGATGCAAAGGTGAGGGCCTTGAAAATCATGCCGCTGAACACCACCAGGGAGGTGATCTGGTCCAGATTGTTGGCAAAGATCAGCAGGCAGGAGACGATCATCGAAGCAATAATGGCGCCGGTGGGGGTGTGGTACTTGGGATGGAGCTTGGTGAAGGAGGGGAAGAACATACCATCCTTGGCCATTGCGTAGTAGGTACGAGGGAAGACCATCACCGAGCCGTTGAGGGCGCCGAAGATGGCCACTGCCATAGCCAGAGCCACAAAGATCTTGCCGTAATGACCGAACAGGGCGTTGGCAGCTGCAGTGCCCAGGAAGAAGTCGCCAGCAGCGATGTGGGAGGTGATGTCCTCATAGGACAGCACACGATAGATGGAGAAGTTAAAGAGCACATACAGAGCGGTGACCGCCAGAATGGAGATGATGATTGCCCGGGGAATGTTCTTCCGGGGCTCCTGGATCTCCTCACTGATGGTGTTCAGGTTGGTCCAGCCCTCAAAAGCCCAGAGGGTGGCAACTACACCAAAGGCCACCATCGAAAGGATCTCGCCAATGGAGGCGCCGCCTGCCGGAATGGGGGTGAGGTCGGGGCTCTGCTTGCCCATGAAGATACCACAGAGGATAATGAGCACCAGGGGGATCAGCTTACCGACCATAAAGACATTCTGGAGGGCAGCGCCGAACTTGACACCCCGGTAGTTGATGGCAGTGAGCAGCACCACCACCGCAACGGCGATGAGCTTGCACTGCAGTTCGCTCATGGGGAACAGGCTGGTGAGGGCCTGAGGCAGCGCGATGGCCAGACCGGCGATGGAGCCGGAGGAACCGATGATGAAGGTGGAAATACCGGACATATAGGCCACCCGCTCGCCAAAGGCTTCCCGCAGGTAGACATAGCCGCCGCCAGCCTTGGGCATCATGGTGCCCAGCTCGGCATAGCACAGACCGCTGAGCAGGGTGACAAGGCCGCCGATGATCCAAACCAGGAGCGCCAGGCCCATGCTCATACCGCTGCGGATCAGCACATAGGAGCCGAGGTAAAAGACGCCGGAGCCGATCATGATACCGGCCAGGATGCTGATGCCGCCGAACAGGGTGATATCCCGGCTGAATTCGGTGGAATCCGAAGTAAGGCCGGCAGTGTGTTGTGTTGACTGATTTTCCATAAATTACAGATCTCCTTTGAGCTACAAATTAAAAAAGGTTGCATCCTATCGATGCAACCTTCGAGCTCAAAAGAGTTACCACCGATAGCGCCACCGTCCTGTATACCAGGGCGGGAGTGTATGAAATCTTCTTTCATACCCCAACATACCGGTTCACCAGCCGGTACATTTCGGCGGTCTTGCCTTTCTCCGGGATCCAAGAATGCCTTCTCCCACCGAATACTCATCGCAACCGCGCCTCTATCAACTTTTTATAACATCATAACATGAAAGTAAAATTATGTCCAGAGCAAAATAAAATCTCGTGCAAAACTCTGGTTCTGCACGAGATTCAGGGAGGATATTTAGCTTAAATGCATAGCCTCGATGATCTTGCGTTTGTAGGCAAGAAACTCCGGCGTCAGGGTAAAATCGCTGGCTCGGGGCTTGGGAACATCGATCACGATCTCGTCGGTGATATGCCCGGGCCGCCCGGAAAGGATGTAGATCCGGTCGGAGAGCAGGATTGCTTCATCAATATCGTGGGTGATGAAGAGGGTGGAGAGATGGATCTGCTCCATCACATCCAGGTACCACCGATGAATGGACGATTTGGTGATGGTGTCCAGTGCGGAGAAGGGTTCATCCAGCAGCGCTACGCTCTTGCCGAACAGATAGGTGCGCAGCAGGGCTGCCCGCTGGCGCATACCGCCGGAGAGCTGGGCCGGATACCGGTCCTCGGTGCCCTGAAGGCCAAACTGTTCAAAGTAGCGCATGGCCTCGACCCGTGCAGCCTTGCGGTCGGTGCCGGCAAGCTCCAGCGGCAGCGCCACATTGTCCGCAACCTTGCGGAAGGGCAGCAGCAGATCCTTCTGGAGCATATAGCTCACATGACCGGGTTTTCCGGTGACATCTTCGCCATCGATCAGCACCTGGCCGCAGTCCGGCTGGGAAAGGCCGGCAATGATGTTGAACAAGGTGGTTTTACCGCCGCCGCTCACGCCCAGCAGACAGACCAGCTCCCCTTCCTTCAGGGTGATGCTGATGTCCTCGATGATGCGTGTGCCATCAAAACTTTTGGTGATCCCACGGGTTTCCAGTTTCATCCGTACTGCCGCCTTTATGCCAGGTAGTCGTTGGAGTAGCCGGTACCAGCCGGGAGCTCGCCATCTACCAGATGGTTTTCGGTCAGCCAGGCGTAGAAGGCATCCCAACGGGTGGGATCGATGTAGCCCCACTTTTCAGCATCGGCAATGTACTGGTCTGCCAGCCACTTCTGGGAGGCCTTTACGATTTCGGGATCCAGCTCCGGAGCAGCTTCCAGCAGGATGTCGGCAGCAGCATCGGAGTTCTCGATGGCATACTCATAGCCCTTGGCAGTAGCAGCCAGGAAAGCTTTGGCAGTTTCGGGGTTTTCAGCCAGGAAGCTGTTGTTGGCAATGATCATGGGAGTATAGTAGTCAAAGGTGGGGTCAATCTTGGCAAAGTCCAGGAAGTTGGTGTCATAACCCTTGACTTCGGTGGCAACACCATCCCAGGCGTAGAAGATCCACACGGCGTCAATGTTGGTGTTGAGCGCAGTGATCACATCCGATACGGTGCTGGGGATCAGGTTTATCTTGGAGTAGTCGCCGCCATCTGCCTCTACCAGGCTCTTGATGATGGCCTGCTCTACCGGGTTTTCCCAGGTGGCGTAGGTCTTGCC
>CAKWRB010000060.1 GCA_934845495.1 uncultured bacterium | reverse complement strand
CGGTATCGTTCACATCGGCGATAAGGTCGGCGGCGGCGCGGTCGTAGGCGGCATCAAATTCCGCACGGCTGTATGTCCCGATGGCATACTGGTAGATCGGCTCCCGGATCATGCTGTTCTGGGCCAAAGGTTCCTGGGCATACTCATAGAAGCCGTTCAGAATGTAGTGCAGATTGCTCTGGGTAGTGTAACTGGACACCCGGCAGCTGCTCTCATCAAAAGTGACCGAAACGCCCATCGGGACCTTCAGGTCGGATTCGAGCATATTGGCCACCCGGGCCAGCGAGGCATACCGTTCAAATTCAGGCTTCACCTTGAAGTCCACGGTGAGATTGAGCACCGAACCCTCGGTTTCTGCCGTGGTGGTAATGTCGTAGATCTGCAGGCCGCTGGAGGTGAGGACGATGTCCTTGGCCGAGCTCTGCTGCTCGATGCCGCAGCTCTGCCACTCCAGACCGGTGAACTTCACATTCACCTGGGTGACCGAGCCTGCCGGCTCCTGATACTCCACCTCGTAGGAGGCATACTCCGCCCACTGGTTGGCAGTGTCCACCATGCTGCGTACCCCGAACGGAAGCATTACCAGGGTAATCACCAGCGAAATAACCGTTACGATCAATGATGTCTTGAAAATCTGCTTGATCATTCCGGATCGCCTCCCTTCTGTTCATCATCGTTCCAACTGTCCCGGTCGGGCTCCTGCGCCGACCAGGAGTCGCCCTCCCCCGGGCCGGACCGGAAGTGCCAGCCGGCATTGGGGTCCTCACGCACCCGGAAGGTGCGGTCAAAGTATTCGTCATCGATACGCCGTCCGAAGAGAAGATCCCGGACAAAGACCAGCGCTGCCTTGATGACCCAGAACACGGCGATCACCGCTGTGAAGCAGAAGAAGATCACAAAGATCAGACCGGCCACCGCACAGATCACCGCCGGAATGGGAATCAGCGGAAGGATCACGCCCAGTGCCACGAAGCCGCAGATGGAGACGATGATCCCCACAAGGCCCATGATCACACCGGTCAGGCAGCAGATCAGGAAGGCCAGCGCAAACGGCGCGGCAATCAGCACGGCCAGCAGTTTGAGCAGTGCGCCCAGACAGCCGGAGCGTCCGAACCCACTGGCCGGGCCCTCCCGGACTGCACGCTCGGCTCGTTCCTCCTGGCGGCGGGCTTTGCGCTGTTCATGTTCATCCATCTTGCGCCGGGTAAAGGCATTGGCCTTTTTGGCAAACTGATCGGCGCTGTCTGCCATCTTGCCGGCACCCCGGGCAAAGCTCTCCCGGAAGCTGCCATCGCCGGAGGCCGCACCGGAATCGGGGGCAGCCCGCTCATCGGACAGGATCTGCTCTGCCACATCTCTGGGATTTCCCAGTTCGGCGGCAACCTGCTGTTCGCTTTTACCCTGGCGGACTCCCTCGTCAAAAAATTCCTGATAGTCCCGGACAATGTCCTCGATCTCATTAACAGCCAGCTTTCCCCGCAGCGCCGCAGTCAGCTGCGCGATATACTCACTTCTGTTCATCGTTTTCCTCACCTTTCAATATAGAATTGACCAGCAGCATGATCTCCTCCCAGTCGAGTATGTTCTTTTTCAGATAGATACGCCCGCGGTCGGTCATGGTATAGTACTTGCGGGCCGGACCGGAATCGCTCTCCACCAGATAGGTGGCGAAGTAGCCATCCTTGGTCAGCCGCCGCAGAATGGGGTACACGGTTCCCTCGTTGATGTCGGTGTACTTCTCCATCGCTCGGACAATGTCGTACCCGTACATATCCTTCTGGGCGATGAGCGCCAGGATACAGAGCTCGATCACACCTTTACGAAGCTGTGTGTTCACTTCCTCACCTCCATGACCGAAGTATAACACACTACTGTGTAAAACACAAGAGTGTGCAGTGATTTTTTCTGAAAAAGTTTTCGATCCATAACAAAAATCGCGTATTGATGCGATTTATTCCCAGTTCTTTCTCTACGAAATCCATGAGTAATACAGTGTATCACACAGTATCGTGTGAAAAAACAGATTCCCCGCCCAGTTGTCCCGAGGGGCCAAACACGGTATAATAAAACTGTCAGCCGGCCGGGAAATTCTCCTGCCGGAAACAGGATCCGATCACACCCTCTGCCGCCTGGCAAAACAAGGAGGTTTTTGTATGGAAAAAATCGTAAACGGCCTGGTGCTTTCTCCGGAACAGAAGGCGGCCTTTCTGGCGGCTGCCCCCGGTGTGGAGCAGATCTTTCTCCGGGATGGGGAGATCACCGCTGCCGACCTGAGCGGTGCAACGGTGCTGCTGGGCAACCCCTCCCCTGCTGTTGTGCAGCAGGGCGGTCATGCGCTGCGCTGGATGCACACCCGCAGCGCCGGAGCCGACCCCTATATGCCTGAGGGAATCCTGCCCCAGGGGGCCGTACTCTCCTCATCGGTGGGGGCCTACGGCATTTCGGTTTCGGAGCACATGTTCGCCATGCTGCTCGCCCTGATGAAGCGGCTGCCCGACTACCGGGACAACCAGAACGCTGAACTCTGGCAGCGCACCGGCACAGCCCGGACACTGCGGGGCGCCAGGGTGCTCATCGGCGGCGCCGGGGACATCGGTTCCAGCTTTGCCCTGCTCTGCAAGGCGATGGGGGCCGAGACAATGGGCATCCGCCGGAATGTGAACAAGCCTGCTCCGGGCATCGATTCGATGCATTCGATGGAGGAGCTGGACACCCTGCTGGCCGAATGTGATGTGGCTGCCCTGGTGTTCCCCCGCTCCCCCGAAACGGACGGGCTAATGACCTATGAGCGAATCAAGAAGATGAAGGCCGATGCCATCCTCCTCAATGCCGGACGCGGAACCGCCGTGGACTGCGATGCCCTGGCCCGTGCCCTGGGTGAAGGCCACCTCTTCGGCGCCGGCCTGGATGTCACCGATCCGGAGCCGCTGCCGGCAGGACATCCGCTGTGGAAAGAAAAGCGGGCGCTCATCACCCCGCATGTGGCCGGTGGAAACAGCCTGGAGATCACCGCCGTGAAAATTGCCGAAATCGCCCTGGAAAACCTGAAGCTCTACCTGGCTGGAAAGCCGGTGAACAACCGTCTGAAGTAACATGGCAGCAAAAAAGGACCCTGATGCAGGTGCGTCAGAGTCCTTTTTGGATGGAAGAAAATAAAACTACAGCTTGGCGATCATCTCGTCAACAGAAGGCATATCCAGAATGCTGGTGGCACGATGAGCTTCCAGCACATTCAGGTCGCTGTCCAGCAGGAAGTAGCCGGGCAGCTGCAGTTCCTCACCTTCGTAGGCGCCGTGTACCAGGCCGTATTCATCGAACAGGCGGCGCTTTTCCGCATAGGCCTCCTGATCCTCCGGAGCGATCATCGTCTCCTTGGAGTCGGCAACCAGCAGCCCGAACTTCTTGAACAGCTTCATCTCGGGATCGCAGATGATATCGTAGGGGACATCGCCCGGCTTGGTCTGGGCCTGCATGGTGGAAACCGGGCTCTGCAGAACGACCAGCAGCTGGGCATTCTTCTCCTTGAACCGGTCATAGGCATCGGCGTAGAACCGCATATCCAGCTGGCAGATGCGGCAGCCGTAGTACCGCAGGAAGAGCAGAACGGTCTTGTCCGCCTGCTTCACCTTCTCCGAGAGCTTTACATCCTTTTCAAAGGCGGTGTCAAAAACATACTCGCCCAGTTTCTGACCTGCTTCGATCTGTGCCATACAAAAAACCTCCTTCATCACTCTGTGCGGTGAACGATAAACAAAAAAGGTACGGCCTTATGGGACCGCACCTTTTTCACAAACCAGACTTACAGCTTGGCGATCATCTCGTCAACAGAAGGCATATCCAGAATGCTGGTAGCACGGTGAGCTTCCAGTACATTCAGGTCGCTGTCCAGCAGGAAGTAGCCGGGGAACTGCATCTCCTCACCCTCGTAGGCGCCATGCTCCAGGCCATACTCTGCCATCTTTTCACGCTTGGCAGCGAACTTGGGCATATCCTCGGGACGGATCATAGCTTCCTTGGAAGCGGCAACGCCCAGTTCAAACTCCTTGTAGAGACCCATATCGGGATCGCAGATGATATCGAACGGCAGATCTTCCTTGGTCAGCTGAGCATTGATGGTGGAAGCAGGGCTCTGCAGAACAACCAGCAGCTGAGCATCCTTCTCCTTGAAACGATCATAGGCGTTGGCATACTCCCGGATGTCCAGCTGGCACAGGGTGCAGCCATAGTAGCGCAGGAACAGAAGAACGGTCTTCTTGGCGCCCTTTGCCTTCTCCGAGAGCTTCACATCGCTCTCAAACGGGGTGTTAAACGAAAAGTCTGCAAGCTTGCAGCCAGCTTCAATCTTTGCCATATCGATTACCTCCAATATAATGTTTGTGGTTACTTTCAGTATAGGCTCTATATAGAAAATTGTCAATGAAGTTTCTACCCTTTTGTGACTGGACGACATTGCAATATTTTTTTTACAAATAGAGCCTTGACAAAATAGAACATCATTTATAGCCTGCATACAAAAAAGCACCAGAGCCCTGGAACAGACTCTGGTGCCGGCTGATTGGGATCATTCCTCTTTGACGCGGATGGTACAGGTGGCTTTGACACCGGAGGCAGGGTTTTTCACCGTGATGGTGACACGCCCCGGTTTGAGTGCCTCGAGGAAGCCGTCCTCGTCCACCGAAACCACCCCATCGTTGCTGCTGGAAAAGACCAGCTCGGTGTCGGCGGCATCATCGGGATGGACATAGGCCTCCAGCTCATACTCCTCCCCGACATACAGGGTGAGTGATTCATCGCTCAGCTCGATCTCCTCGACACCGCCCTCGTCCGAGACGGTCACATAGCATTCGGCCACATCGCCCTCGCTGTTTTCCACCGAGATGATGCACTCGCCGCTGCCCACCGCTGTGACCTTACCCTTCTGGTTGACGGTGGCGACCTTCTCGTCGTCGCTGCTCCAGGTGAGGTCGGAGCCGCTGGCGGTCAGTGTTGCTGTCTTGCCCACCGCCAGGGTCAGCTCTTCCTCATCCAGCGAAATGCCGCCGGAACCGGAGGAGCTGCTGCCGCTGGAAGAAGAACCGCCGCCCGATGGGGCCGAGTTGCTGCCGTAGTCGCCGCTGCTGGAGAAGCCCCCGCCTCCGCTGCTGCCGCCCAGGTTCTTCAGGAACTTGTTGACCGAGCTGGCAACCGCCTCGGCCACCTCCTGCTGATAGGAGTCGCTGATGAGTTTGTTGTACTCCTTTTCGTTGGTGAGGAAGCCGACCTCGCACAGCACGCCTGCCATCTGGGGATCCCGGGTGACATAGTACCGGCCGAACTTGCCGCCGCGGTTGGTGGTGTTCATCGCGCCGGAAATGGACGAAGCCAGTGACGAGGCCAGGCTCTTGGAATAATCGTTGAAGTAGTACACCTCGGTGCCCACCGCCGAGCTGTTGCTGGGCGACGAATTGCAGTGGATGCTCACGAACACCTGGGCATTCTTGGCCTTGGCATTCGCCACACGGTCCTGCACCACATACTTGCCCGATGAGAGCTGGGTGTTGAGCAGGATCACATTGGCACCCAGATCCTCCAGCTCGTCGGCCACCTTCTGGGCAATTTCCCAGGTGATCTCGCTCTCAGGATAGGAGGGTAGGAAGCCCAGAGCGCCCACATCGTCGCCGCCGTGACCCGGATCCACCACGATGGTGGCACCGTTGGCGCTGCCTGGCGGATTGTTGAAGCGCAGCACCAGCTGGCCGTTGTCGTTGTAGAAGGCGCGATAACCCAGGAACCGCCCTGCTGTGTTGAGGTTCAGGGTGACCTTGGTGTTGCTGTTGGCTGTCAGCGATTTGAACAGCGGGTTCTGATCCAGCGACTGGCTCTGGGGCACGCTGTTGGTGTAGTTGAAATCGATGGTAAAGGCCGAACCGGTGTACTTGGCACTGTGCGAAACCTGCTGAGCGGTGTCAAAGACCACATCGGTGAACTGGCTGTTGCTGGCAACCTGGACCCCGGTGACTGCGTTGCCGCCCGGCGCGGCGCTGTTGGATACACCGGTGATGTCGTCCCGGTAGACCCGGACACCCGATGCGAGCTTGAAGTAGGTATAGGTTTTGTTCTCGTTCTTGTAGACCATCTCACTGCCGACGGTGTAATCCAGCGCGCCCTGGGGCAGCGGATAGAATCCCGGGTCGGACAGGTCGTTGAGGGTGCTGGACGGGAAGGTTTCGGCCTGGGCGGAAACGATCCGTACCGGGGTTCCGTCCTCCACGGCGATGCGCTTGTTGACCTTGACATAGGCGCCGGTCTTGCTGCTCTTGGAGCCCTGGGCCTCGCCATAGACAACAATGTTGCCGATCTCCTGCACCCGGTCGGTGGAGGCCGGTGCGGTGTAGGAGCCGGTGAACAGCCGGTAGGAGTCGTTGTACTCGTTGCCGTCGGATCCGGTTTCGTCCAGCGTCAGCGGAATGGTCTGCCCGCCGATGACCGCATAGACCTTAGCGTCCTTGTAGGCGGTGGCTGTGATGGTGATGCGCATACCGCCATCCACCGTCACATTGCCGGTGGGCGAGACCTCCTTGACAACCTGCACCTGCCGGGTGATGTTGTAGACATCGCTTTTTCCCTTGTGGGTGAACACAAATTTGTTGAGCCCTTCGGAGAGCGGCATATTCAGGGTGAAGTAGCCGTTTCCATCGGTGGTGATCTCCTGGTTGTTGATGGTGATCTTGGCACCGGGGTCGGAAGCACCCATGAAGGTGACCGTCTGCTCGAAGGTGGTATAGGTCTTTTTGGCAGGCGAGGTCACTGCCAGCTCGGTGAGGATGTGCTGGCGGTTGAGGGTGTCGTCGTAATAGTCCAGCACAGCCTTGGTGCTGCCCTCCAGATCCTGCTTGAACCGGGGCAGGTCGTCGTACAGGTCGCCGCTGAAGCCGGCAAGATCCTCCGAGGCGATGAGCTGCAGCGCCAGCTGGTCATACTCAGTCCAGCCGCTCTCCTCCGAGCAGGCCTTGCTGGAGAAGTGCAGGACATAGAGCGGCACACCTGCTGCATCGGCCTGCTCGCCCCACCAGGACACCACCTTCTTATAGGGGATGCTGGCATCGGTGGTGGCGCCTTCAGCCTTGACCGCCACAAAGTCCACATAGCCTTCCTGCAGGTAGGAGAGGTTGTCGGCATTGCCGCTGTACTTGGCTGTGTAGGCAGCTGCTGTCTCGGAGCCCTCTGCATCGGTGGCACGGTTGGCCCATACCGGCACTGTGAGCATACCGATCTGCTTGCCGGGGGCATCGGCGCGCAAAGCCTCGCTCAGCTCCCGGAAGGCGGTGTGGCTCTGCTGGCTCATATAGTTTTCGTAACCCATACCGCCGCCATAGAGCTTGTAGCTGAGGTAGCTGTCCTGCTGGGCTTCGTGGTAGTAGCTGTCCACCATCAGGCCCTCGATGTCATAGTTCTGCGCAATGGCAAGACCATGTTC
>CAKWRB010000059.1 GCA_934845495.1 uncultured bacterium | reverse complement strand
CTGCTCGCCATACACCGGTGGATAGTGGAGAAACACCACCCTCTCCTCCGGGATATCCCCGGCGGAGAGAATGGAGGCCTCCAGCCGCCCTGCCTCCCGGGCAATGACCTTCTGGTCAGCAGGTTCCCCCTGATCGAACAGCCATCCCCGGCTTCCGCAGATGCACACCCCCTCCACCAGGTAGTGGTTGTTGTGCAGGATATGCAGCGTATCAAAGCCGTTTTCCGCAAAGAAGGCATTCATTTTATTCATGGTCGCCCACCAGTAATCGTGATTTCCCTTGAGGATGATCTTCTGACCAGGAAGAGCGTTCACAAATTCAAAATCCGCCTTGGCTTCCGCAAAACTCATGCCCCAGGAGGTATCGCCGGCAAGTACGACTGTATCTTCCGGCCGGATCTTTGCCAGCCAGTTCTGCTGGATGCGGTCAACATAGTTATGCCAACCGGGGAAAATATCCATTGACTTATCTCCCGACAGCGAAAGATGCAGATCGCCAATTACATAAAGTGCCATAAACGCCTCCTGTGAAGTAAATTTTTCTTGGTATTCCAAGCCCGATGTTCGGGCAAAATAGCTGCGAAAGGAGATGATTCCATGGAACAGCAGCACTGCAGCTGCCAGACCACAGTATCCTGTGAAGTGGGGAGCTGTGTTTACAACCGGGACAAGAAAACCTGCACTGCCCCTTCCATCAAGGTAGGGCCGCAGTTTGCAAGCAGTACAGCCGAAACCAACTGCTCCACCTTCAAGGCCCGTTGACCCTCTTCCCCAGCAGCCCCTGCTCCCCACCGGGCAGCGGGCTGTTACATAGATTCGTCCATTGTATGCAGGGCGCGGAGCAAAGCATGCTCCATCTCCTGCGGACGCACAGCGCCCTCAAAGCGCACCGGGAGCTGTTCCAGCTGAGCCAGGCCATCCGGAACAGGCAGTCTGCTCACTTCGGAGAGCTTTCTAAGGCAGTCGAACTCCCCGGCTGGTACCTCACAGCCCAAGGCTGTAAGTACGCTGTCGGCGAACTTGAACGGGCTGGCTGTGGATACCACCAGCGCCGGAGTCTGATCGCCTGTCTCCTGCTGATACTGTTCCAGTGCACTTACTGCAACAGCGGTATGGGTATCCATCACATAGCCGCTCCGGTCATAAACTGCACGGATGGTATCCAGCGTCTTTTGATCGTCGCAGCTGTATGCAGCAAACTCCTCCCGGATCTGATCCAGTGCCTCTGCTGCCACGGCATACTCCCCGCCCTCATTCAAACGGTACATACAATAAGCCACCGCCCGGGGCTCCCGGCCAAACAGCTCGAACAGATACCGCTCCAGGTTGGAGGAGATCAGGATATCCATCGACGGCGTGTTGGTGAGATAGAACTCCCGTTTGCGGTTGTAATTGCCGGTGGTGAGGAACTCAGTGAGTACATCGTTGCGGTTGGAGGCACAGATCAGCCGTCCAATGGGCAGACCCATGCGCTTTGCATAATAGCAGGCCAGGATATTGCCGAAGTTTCCTGTGGGAACTACAACATTGAGCTGATCCCCCACCTGGAGATCTCCAGCAGCGGCCATATCAGCATAGGCACTGAAGTAATAGACGATCTGCGGCAGCAGACGGCCCCAGTTGATGGAGTTGGCACTGGTGAGATACATCTTCTGCTCGCCCAGCCGTTCTGCCAGGCGCTCCTCCGCAAAGAGGCGCTTGACACCGGTCTGGCAATCGTCAAAGTTTCCCTCCACGGCCTGTACTGCTACATTGGCTCCCTGCTGGGTAGCCATCTGCAGCCGCTGGATCTGGCTGACACCATCCACCGGATAGAACACGGTGATGCCGGTGCCCTCCACATCCCGGAAGCCTTCCAGCGCAGCCTTTCCAGTGTCTCCGGAGGTGGCAACCAGTACGATGGCCTTGCGGTCATCGCCCAGATTGCGGCGCGCTGTGGAAACCAGCCGGGGCAGCATCTGCAGGGCCATATCCTTGAATGCGCAGGTGGGACCATGCCACAGCTCCAGCAGGCGCAGATCCCCCGCTGCCCGAACCGGCGCCGGCTGATCTCCGTCAAAGGTGCCAAGATAGGCGCCCTTTGTGCAGGATTCCAGGTCCTCGTGGGAAAAGTCGTCCAGGTAGAGCGCCATCACGCGCTCGGCCCGTTCCCAGTAAGAGAGGCCTTCCAGACCCCGGATAAAATCGAGATCCACCTGCGGGAAACTCTCCGGGACAAACAGTCCACCTTCAGGGGAGATCCCCTGAAGGATCGCCTGCGAAGCAGACAGTTGGATGGACGAGTCCCGTGTGCTGATGTACTTCATAATGCACCTCCATGCATGTGCAAGCCGTTGCAGCCAGTGAAAAAGTTACAGATTTTTCTCGAAGAACCGGCGAGCATTCTCGAACAGGATCTTCTGGGTGATTTCCGGAGAGATACCGCTGTCCAGCATCGCCTTGCGGAAGTTTTCCACCCGGTCCAGTCCATTCAGGTATTCCGGGATCTCGGCGCCATCAAAGTCAGAACCACAGCAGATGACATCCTCGCCTCCCAGGCTCAGGAAGTGCCGCACATGAGCCAGCAGATCATCGATGTTGTTCGAGATGCCGTCTTCCTTGATAAAGTAGCGGTAGTAATTCAGTCCTACCAAACCACCACGGTCACGGATCTCGCAGAATTGCTCGTCGGTGAGGTTCCGGGAGTGGTTGCAGATGGTGCGGCTGTTGGAATGGGTTGCAATAAACGGCTTGGTTGCCACCTTGCAGAGGTCGGCAAAGCCCTCGTCATTGAGGTGGGATACATCCACCAGGATGCCCAATTCTTCCATACGGCGCACGGCCTCAACACCAAAGGGCTTGAGCCCCACATGAGTATCCGAACCGCTGGCCAGCTCATTCTCACCATTCCAGGTAAGGGTGAGCATCCGGACGCCGCAGCGACGCAGTTCATCCACCATCTCCAGCTTACCGCCCAGGGCGGCGCCGCCCTCTACGGTGAGGATCGCAGCAAATTTCCCGGCATCAAATGCCTGGCAGATCTCCTCATAATTGGAAGCCTGTACAATGCGGTCGGAGTTCTTTTCCACCTGCTCCCGGAAGAACTGAACATTATCCCGGAAGAATTTTACAGCATCTTCGCCCCGGAGCTGATCCGGAACGAAAATGGCAAAGGCCTGCCCCCAGCGGCTGCCCTCCGGCAGACGCTCCAGGCTGATGTGCAGGTCGTTGTGGCGCAGCTCCAGGTTTTTGGAACTGCAGAGAGTGATGGTATCGCAGTGCAAGTCAAACAGATTCATTGATATCAAATGCTCCTTTCCAATAGGCCTGATCCAGAATGCGCCAGGTATCACCTGCCGGTTCTGCGACGATTTCCATCACATCAAACCGGGGCTGCAGACCGGCGTATTCCGGATGCTCCAAAACATAATACATTGCTGTTTCTATGAGTTTGCGGCGCTTGGCCGCTCCCACCGCCTCAGCAGGGCGCACCAGATAGTTCGGGCTTCTGGTTTTTACCTCCACAAAGGCGAGAGTCTCCTCTTCCAATACGATGAGATCGATCTCACCGTGCCCGTGGCGCCAGCTGTGCTCCAGAACGGTACAGCCGGAGTCCTGCAGCCACCTGGCTGTGTACTCCTCGCCGAACCGTCCCAGCGCATTCATGACTGGCCCCCGGTAAATTTTTTCAAAAAGCTGCGGCGATGCACCGGTAAAATACCATGCTCAGTCAGCCGCTCATAGTGCTCCTTGGTGGGATAGCCCTTGTGCTTTCTGAAGTTGTATTCGGGATACTGCTGATCCAATTCCACCATATAGCGGTCCCGCGCCACCTTGGCCAGGATCGAGGCCGCTGCGATGGATTGAGACTGGGCATCCCCCTTGATCACTGTCTCGGTGGGCAGCTCCAGCCTGGGGTCCTGGTTTCCATCGACCAGCACCAGATCCGGCCGCTGGGATAAGCCCTCCACCGCCCGGTGCATGGCCAGAAATGTGGCCCCCAAAATGTTGAGTTCATCGATTTCCGCCTCACTGGCTGATGCGATACAGAAGCTCAGCGCTTCCTGACGGATCACATCATAAAGTGCTTCGCGCTTCTTCTCCGAGAGTTTTTTGGAGTCGTTGAGTCCTGGGATCTCCTGGTCCGGCGACAGAATCACTGCCGCCGCAAACACAGGCCCGGCCAACGGTCCCCGCCCGGCCTCATCCACACCGCAAAGCAGCTGGATGCCCCGGGCATGGTATTCCCGATCCAATAACAGTTCTGCCATCTTCTCCCCCCTTTATCGCTGCAAATCATGGATTCCTTTTTCCTGGAAGCAGCCATTTTCCCACACCCATACACTGCCGAAGCCCACTGTCTCCAACAATTCCAGCGCCTCCTCAAACCAGAAGCGCAAAGCTGCCGTTTCGTGAGCATCTGCATTGATGGTCAGGCGGGCCCGCTTCCGGCACAGCTCCCGCAGCAGAAAGTCTGCCGGATACGGGGTGCTGCGGTATTTCCGGAAAATCCCGCCGGTGTTGAGCTCAAATACCGCCTCGGTATCCAGGCAGCGATGCAAGCTTTCCAGCGCTGCCTGCTGATAGGCACGGCTTTCCTCGTCAAACAGCCGGTTTCCAGCATTGTTTTTGACAAGGAGATCGAAGTGCCCGATGATATCCGGTCGGTACCGCTCAGCATTTTCTGCCGTGATTTCATAAAAACAGCGGGCCATGGCCATCCCATCCCCACCGAAGGCCTCATCCCGGCAGGCTTCCGCATAGGACATCGGACCATCGATGATGTAGCGCCTACCTGTTTCCGGGCTCTGGATCTCGTGTACCGAGCCGATAATGTAGTCAAAGGCCTCCCGGTGGAGCACCGGATAGTACCAGTCGTGTTCCATGCCGGCTGCGATGCGCATCCGGCCGGAAAACTGTTCGCCCAGCTGCCGGAGCATGGCTGCATAAGCCAGCTCGTCCCGGATGCCAAAGTCTGCAAAGTCTACATAGGTATGTCCGGAGAATCCGAGATCGGTAAATCCCAGTTTCCAGGCAGCCTCTGCCATCTCCTCCGGGGTGTTTTTTCCATCACACCAGGTGGTATGGTTATGTGTAGAACTACTCAGCATCTTCCTGCCCCTCATCTTCGGGGACTGATTCGGAAACAGGCTTAAACCGCGGAGGCTTTTCCAGCGTGATCCGGCCCAGCTTTCCGCCCCGGAACTCGTCCAGCAGCATGATAGCTGCACGCTCGGTGTTCACAACACCGCCGGACTGCAGCATGCCGCGCTTGCGGCCCACCAGCTCCAGCAGATCAAAGCCGTCCTTATCCTCGATCTCCTCCGGGGTGAGGTTATAGCGGGCGCAGAGCAGCTTGGGATAGTTCTCGGACAGGGTCTGCAGGAAGCGCATGGCCAGATGCTCGATATCCAGGATCTCGTCCTTGATGGAGCCGATGTAGGCCAGCTTTTCCCCCACCTCCTTGTCATCGAACTTGGGCCAGAGAACACCAGGCATATCCAGAAGTTCCACCCCGCCGCCAATGCTCACCCACTGCTTGGCCCGGGTGACACCGGGCCGGTCCTCCACCTTGGCGCGCTTGCTGCCTGCCAGCTTGTTGATCAACGAGCTTTTCCCCACATTGGGGATACCCACGATCATCATGCGCAGCAGTTTCTGGGAAAGTCCCTTGGCCTGGCGGCGCTTCATCACCTCATCCAGCACCTGACGGGCGCCGGGAATGATCTCATTCAGCCCCCGCCCGCTCTTGCAGTCAGTGGGGATCGCGAGGATCCCCTGGGAATGGTAGTACTCACACCACCGCGCAGTCAGATTGGGGTCGGCCACATCACATTTGTTGAGCAGGATCATACGAGGCTTCTGGCCCAGCATCCGATCGATCTCCGGGTTCCGGCTGCTCTGCGGGATCCGGGCATCGGTGATTTCCACCACAATATCCACCAACTTGAGATTGGCTGCCATCAGTCGGCGGGTTTTTGCCATATGCCCGGGGAACCACTGGATGGACTGTGCATCTATCATTTTTGAAACTCCCCTTACAATATCAATTCTCTATCTTATTATTCTACCGTAAATCAAGAAACTTGTATAGACATTTTTCAGATAAAAACAAAAAAGGAGCTTTTAACAAGCTCCTTTTTGCCGTCACAGAATTTACTTGACTTCCTTGACCTTGGCAGCCTTGCCCACGCGGTCTCTGAGGTAGTAGAGCTTTGCTCTGCGAACCTTACCTCTGCGGATTACTTCCACGCTGGCAACAGCAGGGGAATGAATGGGGAATACTCTCTCGATACCAACGCCGTGAGCAACTCTGCGAACGGTGAAGGTCTCGGCGATTCCGCCGTGCTTCTTGGCAATTACAGTGCCCTCGAAGGCCTGAATTCTCTCTCTCTCGCCTTCCTTGATCTTAACGCCGACACGAACGGTGTCACCTACGTTTACGACCGGAAGGTCCTTCTTCATGCAGCTTTCTGCCATGAGCTTCAAAGCGTCCATTTATTACATCCTCCTTGAAATATACAGACGTTCATTCCCGTTTCGGCAGAGGACCGTCTGCTTTAATGTCACCACCTGTTTGGTGGGGCATCAAACCCCGCAGAGCCTGTTTTGATCCTGCGGTCATAGTATGCTGTAATATAATAGCACACTCTTATTGAAGATGCAAGCTATTTCTCATCTTTTTCTTAAAAAGCCGCCCATCCGGCGAGATTCCTCCCCTGCACGCTTTATTATCGTTCATTGCTGTATCTGTTTCGATGTTCTGATTGCTGACAGGAACCTTTTGGCAGCTGCCCCATATCATAAAGGTAGGCGCAATGCTATGCTGTGCGCACTTTATATAAAGGAGACTGCTTATGAACATTTTCAGAAACACCGGCTGCTCCTCCGGATTCTGGCCTGATAGCTGCGGCACCCCCTGCCAGGAGTGTGGTGTACCCTGCCAGAATTGCGGCAATTCCTGCTGCAATATGGGCGGATGCCCTTGTACACCCACCTGCCCGGACAGCATCCACATCGGCACGACCATCACCGGTGCCCCGGGCACGGAGGCCCAGGTGACCAACAGTGGGACAGCCCAAAATCCTGTACTCAACTTTGTGATTCCTCAGGGTGTCGCCGGACCGCAGGGCCCACAGGGGCCCCAGGGTCCACAAGGTCCTCAGGGATTTCAGGGGGTTCAGGGCGAGATGGGGCTCCCAGGGCCAACCGGCCCAGTCGGTCCGGCGGGGCCACAAGGTGTAGTTGGTCCCACTGGTCCCACAGGACCCATCGGCCCGGCTGGAGCTGGCCTGGAAACTGTAACCCCCTACGCCCCTGGAGTCTCTTATCCACGGGGAGCGATGCTGTTTTATAACGGCTCCCTTTATCAGGCAGCTGTAGAGAATCCTTCCGGGACACCGGGCAGCTCTGCTGACTATCATCTGATCAGCGTTACCGGTCCGCAGGGGCCTGCCGGCATCCCCGGCGCTGAAGGTCCTATTGGCCCGA
>CAKWRB010000058.1:3434-7510 GCA_934845495.1 uncultured bacterium | reverse complement strand
ATGCACTGGCAGAAGGTGTTCTCCAGCAGGCCGGCCACCGCTTCGGCTGCCTCGGGGGCCGAGAGGTTTTCATGCAGCACCTTTTTATCGTAGACATAGGTCAGCTGGAAGGTGAGCTCACCGCCCTGCAGGAAGGGACGGATCTGCACCTTCTTGTAGGGGGCGGTGCTGGTTTTCTTGAGCTGGGTGAGGGTGGCGAACACAAAGCGCTCGTCAAAAAACGGCTGGAGCCGGGTGAGCATAACAAATCTCCTCCTATTAGATGGTAAAAAGCCGGCAGCTGCAGCCCCGGCGAACGAATCGGAAAATCAACAGGGTAATTTCTGTGAGGATATTATAGCACAAAACCCGATACTTTGTCCCAAAGCGGAGGAAAGTTCCCCTGGTCATAAAATATTTTACAGGAATCTGTTGACAAGAAATGCCCGGAATGCTATACTGTAAGTACATTAGTAGTAATGATTATCATTATTGGAAAAGGGGTATTCAACATGGAATTCAAGGGTAGCAAGACTGAAGCTAATCTGTGGGCAGCATTCGCCGGCGAGAGCCAGGCCCGCAACAAGTACACCTACTTCGCTTCCAAGGCCAGAGCCGAGGGCTTCAATCAGATTGCAGCCATCTTCGAGGAGACTGCTGGCAACGAGATGGAGCATGCCAAGATCTGGTTCAAGCTGGCCACTGAGGAAAAGGGCATCGGCAGCACTGCTGAGAACCTGAAGGCCGCTGCTGAGGGCGAGAACTACGAGTGGACCGATATGTATGCCAAGTTCGCTGCTGAGGCTAAGGAAGAGGGCTTTGCCAAGATCGCTTTCCTGTTTGAGCAGGTTGGCCTGATCGAGAAGGAGCATGAGGCTCGTTACCTCAAGCTGCTGTCCAACGTTGAGAAGGGCGAAGTATTTGCCAAGAGCGAGAAGGTTGTATGGCAGTGCTCCAACTGTGGCTACATCCACGAGGGCGAGAAGGCTCCCGAGGTTTGCCCCGTATGTGCACACGAGAAGGCATTCTTCCAGATCCACGCCACCAACTATTAATCGGTTTTTTAGATCGATCCCAAAGGGACAGGCTTTTGCCTGTCCCTTTTTTCGTAGAAAATTAAAAAATCCCCCGGTCGGATCGACCAGGGGAAAAAGAAGTCAGGTATTGGCGGTGAGATGGACCTTTTCCAGCGCTACCACGACCGGAGGGATCAGCACCAGCTGGATGATGATGCCGGGCAGCGCGGTGACAAAGGCGCCCATCAGAAAGGCCTGCAGAGTGTAGGTTTTACCGGCCATTCCCATGGCAACGCTCATCGCCAGTCCATTGACGGCACGGCCGGCTATCATGGCGATGATCAGAGCGGCGTAGGTGCGCTTGCGGTGTGTACGGCAGCCGAGTGCCTTGTAGGCCATACCCGAGACCAGACCATAGACAGCCAGTTCTGCGATCATGCAGACACCGATGGGGAAGAGCGGGGGCATACCATTGATGAGAATGGAGAGCGATACGGTGAGCGCTCCGGCGATGGCGCCGTAGAATCCGCCCGCTGTCATACCGCAGATGAGAACGGGAATGTGCATGGGCAGGATAATGCTTCCTGCATTGGGGATCATGTGGAAGGCCTGGGGCAGGACGATGCCGATCGCCGTGAAGAGCGCCGCCATGACCAGGTTCTTGACACGAATGTTCTGTGATGTCATACGAATCCTCCTGTGAAGTTTTCTGGGGAAATTATATCGCATTTTTGCGGCGGCTGTCAATTTCTGCCGCTGCATTTTTGCCGCAGACAACAGAAAAAAGCCCGGAGATCTTCCGGGCTTTTCTTTGGGATTCAACAGGGGAGTGGATTAGTCGTAGTAGGGCATCATGTCGTCGGGGATGGGGGTGTAGGTAGCGCCATCCAGGTCGGCCTTCAGCTCTTCCTTGGCCTTTTCGATGACATCCTTCTTGTCGGTGAACAGGTCGTAGCCGGCCAGAGCCATCGCCTCACCGCCGCGAACCATACCCTTGGTACCGATCGAGGTGCCATAGCAGGAACAGGACTGCCAGGTGTGGGCCGATACAGGCAGCGGAGCGCAGGCAGTGGTGAACTGGGCGGTGGGGGTGATGAAGCTGACATCGCCGACATCGGTGCTGCCGCCGCCGCACTTGCTCTTATCGCCTTCCATCACAGGCTTGCGGTACATACCATGCTCCAGATCTGCAGGGCTGAAGCCATACTGCTTGCAGGCTGCTGCCAGTGCCTCCGGGGCATAGGTGGCAACCATCTCGTCCATGAACTTCTCCTCTTCGGGGGTGTACTCAGCAGGAGTAGCCTGGCAGAGGTTATCGAACATCACTTCGTTCATGGCGTAGTTGGGCATCATGTTGTGCATGACGCTCTTGACCGAGTAGGTCATGGTGGTTTCGGTCATGTGGGCAGCGCCTTCAGCACAGAGGATTAGGCGGCGCACGATGTCCTGCATCTGCTCCACCTTGGGGGCGCGTACCGAGTAGCGGACAGCTGCGGTGGCAGGCACGATGTTGGGGGCCATACCGCCGTCGATGATGATGTAGTGCATCCGGCCACCATCGATGATGTGCTCACGCAGATAGTTACAGCCCACATTCATCAGCTCCACGGCATCCAGGGCGCTGCGGCCCAGCCACGGTGCGCCGCCAGCGTGTGCAGGAATGCCCTTGAAGTAGAATTCCATCAGGGTGTAGGCGTTGCAGCTGCCGCCGCTGACTGCATCCTGGTTGCTGGGATGGTAGGTCAGACAGCAGTCCAGGTCGTTGAAGACGCCAGCTCTTGCCATATAGGACTTACCGGACAGGTTTTCCTCGGCCGGACAGGCGTAGAAGCGCAGGGTACCGGGGATATTGTCCTCCTTCATGGTATCCATCAGAGCAGCGAATGCCAGCACACCGGCTGCGCCCAGCAGGTTGTGGCCGCAGGCATGGCCGTAGGCACCCTCTTCCAGCGGCTCCTGAACGGTCAGGCCAGCCTTCTGGCTCAGGCCGGGCAGAGCGTCGAACTCACCCAGGATACCGATGATCGGCTTGCCGCTGCCGTATTCGGCGATAAAGGCGGTCTCCACCACATCCACCGGGGAGGTGATCTTAGCTCCCATATTTCTCAGATAGTCCTGCTGCACCTTGGCGGCGTTGAACTCCCGGAAGCCGGCCTCCGGCTTTGCCCAGATGTCCAGTGCCATCTTTTCCAGTGCTTCTCTGTGCTTTTCAATGTTTACCTTGATGTTCTGCTTGCCCATGTTACTGATCTCCTTTCACTGTTGGTCTTGGTTGGTAACATTATATACCATCCTGAATGCCCCTGCAATGGATATTTCATTTATGACGATATAAATAGCTGAAATGCCCAATTCCATGCAGGCTTTTTTAGCTGGAATTACGCTTATAGGGAACAGATGTATCCTGATAAAAGACATCTTTTGAGGACCTGGAATCAGCTGGAAAAATACAGTTGCGTCAGGTTTTTGAAATTTTGTTACAATTCGCTGTTTTTAGAAAAGATTGTGAAGATAAAAACAGGATAAGTTCATAAAGAACAACTGCGATTTACTGCTCTGAAATAATAAATTGTATAAATAATCGCTGCTTATTTATGCAAAACTTATAAATAATTCACATTCGTGAAATATCTTCCGATTCACCTTGCGAAAAGAAAGCGAGATTTTAGTCTTGCAAAGCGAATCAAAGTGTGTATAATAGAACATAAACCAACCGCCGGCACAAGGGCGGCAAAGGTCAGATCCTAAAAGCAAAAACCAGAAGGAGGTTTTCACTCATGCTTAGCGACCGATCTTTTGATTTCGTACGGAATAATATCAATCGACAGCAGGGCCAGCCGTCCTGCCAGTTTGTGCTGCCTGAACAGCAGCCGCAGCAGCAGCCGCAGCGACAGCAGCGGACCGAACGAAATCAGAATCAGGCGCTGGCTTAAGCGAGAACGCCTTGCTGCAGGGGAAAATGGCAGGGGCGGTGAAAGGACGAGAGCCAGCGAGCTCAAGTCTTTGAACGCCATGCAATACCCAGGCAGCTTTATAGTCAAACTGTAAACTGTTGAGTTGGGACTGTGCGATGCAAAGCAC
>CAKWRB010000058.1:0-3424 GCA_934845495.1 uncultured bacterium | reverse complement strand
CCGAGCTGCTCTGCAGCCTGTCCATCATTGGCGGCCTGCTCCTGCTGGGAACTTTCCTGCGGGCCAAGGTCAAACTGTTCCAGAAGCTCTTCCTGCCCGCCTCGGTGATCGGCGGTTTCATCGGCCTTCTGCTCGGGCCGATGGTTCTGGGGGATTACGCCATTCTCCGGGTGCCCGAGACCTACATCCATGACTGGTCACTGCTGCCCGGTACCCTGATCGTGCCCATCTTTGCAGCAGTTCCCCTGGGAATGTTCATGGACCGCTCGTCCAAAAAGAGCGGCAGCGGCAAAAAGACAGCCCCCAATGTTCTCAAGGCTTTCGCGCTGTTTGCTGCACTGAGCTTCATGCAGTCCGCCATTGGCTTTGGAACCAACCTGTTCTTTAGCCGCTCCGGTGACTCCAACCTCTACCGCACCTTCGGCTATGAGCTGAGCCAGGGCTTCTGCGGCGGTCACGGCACTGCCGGCGCTGTGGGCAAGATCCTGGAGGGCCTGGGCCTGGATTACTGGGCTACTGCACAGGGTGTAGCGGTCACCACCGCCACCATCGGCATCATCGGCGGTATGCTGTTGGGCATCATTTTCATCAACATTGCAGCCGCCAAGGGCAAGACCGCCGTCCTCAAAAAGCCCGGCGATATCCCTGCCGAGATGTCCAAGGGCTATGTAGCCGATCCCAGCCGCCATGCCTCGATGGGCCGCGAGACCTTCATGCCCTCCACCGTTGAGACCATTTCGCTGCATCTTGCCATTATCCTGGGTGTCTGCGGCGCCGCCTATGCTCTGCTCGATCTTCTGAAAAAGACCGAGATCTCCGCCTTCTCCAGCATGCCCGTGTGGATCTACGCCATGGTGATCATGTTTGGTGTCAACCATCTCATCATCAAACTCAAGCTCGACTGGGCCATCGATACCAAGGTCAAGAGCCGAATCTCCGGCGCCATGTCCGACTTTGCCATCACCGCCGCCATCGCCAGCCTGCCCGTTGAGGCTGTCATGGAGTATGCAATGCCCATCCTGGTGATGTGTGCCCTCGGCTTCCTGCTGACCTACCTCTTTGTGTTCAAGCTGGGCGACATCGTCTTTAAGGGTGACTATGCCTTCGAGCGTTCCATCATTGCCTGGGGCACCGCCACCGGTGTTATGATCACCGGCATGATGCTGCTGAAGATCTGCGATCCCGATTACGAGACCCCTGCCCTGACCGACTTCTCCATGGGCTTCTCGCTGCTCTCCCTGTCCGGTCTGATCACCACCCCCCTGACCCTGGCGGTGATCGCCTCGGGCAGCACCATGGCAAACTTCCTCTTCTCGCTGGTTGTGGCCGGTGTGTTCTGGGCGATCCTCGCCGTTGTGACGGTGGGCGACCGGGCAGCGGCCCGGTATGCAGCCCCTGCAGCCGAGACAGCGTCGATGGCAGACTGATCCGATTCTTTTTTCCAACTGAAAAGCGTGTTACAATAGAAAGACCAACAACTTGCCCCTGTTCCGGCTGCGGAACAGGAGGGACCCACAGAAAGGAGCCTGTAAAATGGATAAGAAATCTGTGTATGAGGTGATCGACTCCAAAGCGCTCGACTTCGCAGCGCTGAGCGATGAGATCTGGGACTATGCCGAGCTGGCCTTTACCGAGCACCGATCGGCGGAGGCACTCTGCCGCCAGCTGGAGAAGGAGGGTTTTGTGGTGACCCGCGGAGTGGCCGGCATCGAAACCGCCTTCTCGGCCCGCTATGGCAGCGGCAAGCCGGTGATCGGCATTCTGGGCGAATTTGATGCCCTGTCCGGCCTGAGCCAGAAGGCAGGCTGTGCGGTCCGGGAGGCCGTGACCCCCGGCGCCGCCGGTCACGGCTGCGGACACAATATGTTCGGTGTGGGCTCCATTGCCGCGGCGGTGGGTGTCAAGAAGTACCTGGAGGACACCGGCCGCAGCGGTACCGTGGTCTACTTCGGCACCCCCGGCGAGGAGGGTGGCTCCGGCAAGGCCTTTATGGCTCGGGAGGGCGTCTTTGATGAGCTGGATGCCGCCGTGGCCTGGCATCCCTCCGACCTCAATGCAGTGATGACTGGCAGCAGCCTGGCCAATGTTCAGGTGGCTTACCACTTCAAGGGTGTGGCTGCCCATGCGGCAGCGGCTCCCCATCTGGGGCGGAGCGCTCTGGATGCAGTGGAGCTGATGAATATGGGTGTGCAGTTCCTGCGGGAGCATGTGATCCAGGAGGCGCGCATCCACTATGCCATCACCAACACCGGCGGTTATTCCCCCAATGTGGTGCAGCCCGAGGCCGAGGTGCTCTACCTGATCCGGGCCCCCAAGAATGCCCAGGTGCAGGAGATCTATGCCCGGGTAAACAAGATCGCCCAGGGTGCCGCCCTGATGACCGAAACCGAGCTGACTGTTGACTTCTACAAGGCCTGTTCCAATCTGATCCCCAACACAGTGATCGAACAGCTGATCTATAAAAACCTGGGCGAGGCCGGTCTGCCGGCATACACCGACGCCGACCGTGACTTTGCCCGTCGGATCCAAGAGAGCATCGAGAACAAGAGCGATACCGTGGCAGCGCTGATGGAAAAAACAGCTGACCCGGAGGAGAAGGAACTCCTTGCCAGGCACCTGGGCAGCCCCATCAATGAGTTTGTGGTGCCCTATCACCCCTCAGAGCTGGCCATGGCTGGTTCTACCGATGTGGGCGATGTAAGCTGGGTTTGCCCCACCGCCCAGGTGAACACCGCCTGCTATGCTTCGGGCACACCTGGCCACTCCTGGCAGCTGGTGGCTCAGGGCAAGGCACCGCTGGCCCATGCCGCCACCCTGCAGGCCGGCCGCGTGATGGCTGGAACGGTCATCGACCTGTTTGAATCCCCGGAACTGCTGGAGAAGGCCAAGGCCGAGCACACTGCCCGGGTGGGCGCTGGCTATGTCTGCCCCATTCCTGCTGGGGTTAAGCCCCGCCCCATGGGCGCCAAGCAGTAAGCCCCCCTGTTTTTTTGAAGCCCGGTCCCATCGGGACAATTCCTGTTTTTCATAATCCTGTTGAGCAGAAAGCACAAGACAGTCCTGGAACTGTCCTGTGCTTTTTGTGTTTGCCGTTGCCGGGATAGAAAGTTTATGTTACAATACTATTATATAGTAAAAGAGTGATGAATAGGAGTGAATCGAGTGGACGAAAGAGTCAAGCGCCTCAATGAACTGGCACAGAAATCCCGCACAGTGGGACTGACCGACGAGGAAAAGGACGAACAGCAGCGGCTGCGCCAGGAATATGTCAAGGCTTTCCGGGCCGGACTGGACGGCATGCTGGATGGTGTGTTTGTAGCGGGTCAGAATGGGGAAAATATCCCCATCAAGACCTATATGAAGGATAAATATGGCTCCAAGGAAACCAAGTGACCCCACCTTTGCCAGCCAGGTGGAACAGGCC
>CAKWRB010000057.1 GCA_934845495.1 uncultured bacterium | reverse complement strand
GCACTGGCTCCGCACACCGCTTCGTTCCACATGGGTTACAACCTGTTCAATGTGGGGTTTGCCGCCGGTTTCGTCGCCATTGCGCTGATGTCGGTCCTGCGTGGATTTCAGCTGGACAGCGGCAGCGTGATGATCTGGCAGCGTGGATTTCCTCCGCTGCTCACCGGGCTTTGTCTGGGCGGACTGGCCCTGCTGTTCGGCTGGGGATGGCTTCTCTCGGACGAGGAGGAGTTGCGCCGTCTGGGGCGCATCACCCGGCACTCCGGCCGTGCGGTGGCGGATTTCGTCTTTATGGACGGTGTTGGCCCCACCTTTATGAACATGGCCATCATGGGGCTGCTGGCCATCGGCTGGCTCTGGCTGATTGGCGGTGACCTCAACGGCCCCACCCTGGGCGGTGTGATCACCATCATGGGCTTTGCTGCCTTTGGTATGCACCCCAAAAACTGCGCCCCCATCGTTGCCGGCATCTGGGCAGCCACCCTGCTGCTGCGCTATCAGCCTGCTGACCCTTCCATTCAGCTCGCTGCCCTCTTCGGGACCGGTCTGGCGCCCATTGCCGGACAGTTCGGTGCTGGTTGGGGCATTGCCGCCGGAATGCTCCACTGTGCCATTGTAACCACTGTGGGGTCGGTATATGGCGGACTCAATCTCTACAACAACGGATTCACAGCCGGACTGGTGGCACTGATCCTGGTGCCGCTGATCCAGAGTTTCAAAAGGGAGGCATAACACAATGCGCCAGGATAAAAAACGAATTCTGCGGATCACCGAGGAGCTGGTGAACTTTCTGTTTTCCATCGGAGCCACCGATGTCCAGACCCGGATCCGCCGGGAGCCAGAGCGGTATCTGATCACCATTGAGTCGGATTTCTCTGCCGGAAAGCGGGAGGAACTGGAGGAACTCTCCGAATACTTCGGACGCAGCGGCCAGTATGGGGCTGCCGAAGCATACTGGGAGCTCATCGGAGATCATCATGGTTCCGGATCCGAGCTGATGCTCATCGGTATGATGGTCTCCTCGGCCAAAATCGATCTGGGCACCGCCTCGGTCCGCCTGGACCTGGAGATCCACTGCTGACATTGCTGCCCAATACAACAAAAAACGCCTCCCTTTCCAGCGTTGGAAGGGGAGGCGTTTTTTATTTTGTCCCGGTATGGGATCAGTCCGCTACATTGAAGTTGGTGTCCTTGTAGGAGGCCAGCTTGTCGGCCATCTCCTTGCCGTAGGTCTCCTCAAAGTCCTTCATGACCTTGGCGCTGATCTCCTCTCCCTCGGCGCCGAAGATGGCGGCAGCCACCTCGCTGTACGACCAGTAGGAGTGTCCGCAATGGTAGTCAAAGCCCTTGAGGTACTCAGTCTTTTTGGGGTGGTTTTCCCCCACCGCAAAGTTCACATCCTTGATGATGTGGGTGCAGAAGCCGCTCTTGTGCAGGGTTTCGGGCACCAGATAGGTCAGGTAGGGGTTAAAGCCCCGGCAGATGGAGTTATCCAGATGGGCACAGTACACATGGCCGGCATCGGTGAGGCCCATCTCCTTGAACTGGGCATACCAGGGGCACATGGTGATATGGATCCGGTAATCCGGCGCCCAGGATTCAATGGTGGACTGGTTGGAGCAGCCAGCCGCGATGATTTCCGGGGTATTCACCCACTCACCATACTCCAGATAGGTGCCATAGTCCAGCTCCCGCCCATCCCGGATGGCACGCTGGGCCATCCGGCGGCCACGCTGCTCGGCATAATACTGTGTGCCATGGATAAAGGCGCGCTCGCCCCGCTCCCCAAAGGCCTCGGTGAGATAGACATAGAACTTGGCTGCGATAAATGCATGAACCTTCTCATTGAATCCCATAGTGACATACCTCTCTTTTGATAATTTTGTCAGACAGTTCGTTTATGCTTTGGGCTTGGCAGCTGCTTTTCCGTGCAGAGCCTTGGCCACAACCACACCAATGATTACGCAGGACAGGATCGGAGCATAGCCGCCGCCGAAGGGCAGAACCTTGAAGACGCCCAGGGTGCTGAGATAGCGGATGATCAGGGCGCAGGGCAGCAGGACGAAGGCCGACTTGTAGTCCATCATGATACGCTGCATACACATCGCACCGAACAGGGCGGGCAGCAGGTAGTTGAGGGCTGTGATGATGGAATCGGGCAGCAGGCTGAGGATAAAGTTGCCGGCCAGGGCTACCAGAGTCATAACAGCCAGGCTGATGAAGATGGAGACGGAGATGGCGATGGCAGAGATGATGGTGCCATGCTCAGTACCGGCTTCCACATCGGTGGCGGAGAGAGCCGCAGTGGCCGCAGGGGCACGGATCTCCTTGGAGTTACCGGCGATGTAGGTCATGTACATGCCGGGGATATGCAGGATCGGATACAGTGTGATGGGGTCCACCACGTACCAGGCTACCATCGAGGAGAACAGAGCGATAAAGCCGGTGATGACGCCGCCGATGGACGGAACAGCCTGATAGAAAATGTACAGTGCAATAGCCGGGACAAAGATCAGCGGGATGGAAAGCCAGCAGGTGATCTTACCCCACTTGATAATGTAAGGCATATATTCCTTATGGAATACATCGCGTTCCATGTCATTCATACTTGTTACCCCCTGAGTACGGCACCGAGGGGTGCCGGGATCGGTTTCATTGAAATGCGGTTACAGCATGATAAACTGTTCCGAAACGGTTGCGCAGATCATGCCGAATACCATGCAGATGGTCAGTCCCCATTCCTTGAGCCACTGTTTGTTGGCCTTCTTGTTATACGACTGGATCAGGAACATCAGTGCTGCAGACGAAAGAACTGCGAAGCCCTGGTTCTTGAAGGGATACAGACGGTCCATGGTGAGAGAGGCGTATACACCGATCAGAGCGCCGGTGCCCAGGATGGGAACCAGAAGCTCGTTGCCGCCGCTCATTACAGCGTTGACCTTTTCCATCTTGTCCGAGAACAATGCTGCGAAGATAACCCATCCGATACAGCCCATTGTCATAACAATGGAGGCAGTGGACAGATAGCTGGCATCCATGGCAGCGGTACCCAGTTCAATACCCATGCCTTCTGCGGCAAAGTTTGCACCCTGGAGCTCATAGGATACCGAACCGATAAAGTCCACACGCAGCCAGGCCAGCGGCGCGCCCACATAGAGCATCAGGGAAAGCATGGCGGTCAGCATTACGAAACACGGACCAATGGAGGTTACAGTCGCACTGCGGATTGCCGCCTTGACCTGTTTCTCGGTCAGGCCAACCCGAAGAGCATCTTTTTTACTACGCCGGAAGAAGAGATATGCCTGGAACAACACGATCAATACTCCCGGTGCGCAGGCCAGCCACATGATTATACTGTTGGCCATGCTGCTGTATTCTTGTGTCATAAACTCCCCTACTTTCTGCTTTGGTAAAATTTCTGTCTATTTTCACCCGGTGGATCCATTCCGGGTCAAAAACAAAATTACTGCAAGCCGTTCTTGGGTCCGGTGCGGTTGATCTTGGAAAGATACCGGTACACCGTTGCCTCGGAGGTCTGGAGCCGTCCGGCCACCAGGGTCACAGCTCCCTTGAAGAGGAAAACGCCCTTGGCTTCGAGCTTTTCCACAATGGCGATCTTTTCGTCCTGGGAGAGCCGGTCCACCGGGACCGGTACCTCCAGCATCACCTGATTGCAGATCGCATAGACGACCTCTTCCATGCTGTCCGGGAACTTTTCGGTATCGCTGTGGAAGATCTTCTCGCTTTCCGCCTGGTCCGAAAGCTCCGCGATGCCCAGCTGTTCGGATATGCTGTCCACCAGCTTCTGGTTGGAGGCATAGTCGTAATTGATGCAGAGCATTCCAATGGGATCACCCTGCTGATTTTTGATGAATCTGGTGAAGCAGAGCAGATGATTGGTCTTTTTGGAATAGCCGCGGTACCGGATCAGTTCCTGGTTCTGTTTCCAGGCCTCGGTCCGGATCAGCCGCAGTCCGTTCTCGTTCATGGGGGAACCGATCTTTCTGCCGCTCACATGGCCGTTGGCCACGGCTACCACCGAGTTATCCATATTGCTGAGGTCATGAAGAACAACCTCATAATCCTGACCCAGTACCTTTCCAAGAAATCCAACCAATTCACAATATTCCTGCATGATAGAGTCCATACCAATTTCTCCTGTAATAATTTATTATTACGATAATAAATCCAATATTACTTCCATAGTACCATTATAATGCAGGTTCACAGAATAATAATGATTTTTCGTTATTGTTGAAAAAAATTATTAAAACTTTACAATCAATTCCTGTCGAACCCAGCAGAATGGACACGAAAAATGTCGAATATAGACCATTTATATCCATTCAAATGAAATATCTGGCAAATATATGCGGGAACTTTTATGCAGATTCACAGGGGTTCGGGGCAAAAGAAAAAGCACACGGACAAGCCGTGTGCTTTTTTCGATCAGCGATGCTTAGTCGTGTGCTGCAGTGTTGGCAGGATTGCCATCGCAGTACATTACATTGCGGATGGCACCGGTGGGGCACTGGCTCATGCACAGGCCGCAGTTGGTGCACTTCTCGGGATCGATGGATGCAACATTGTTGTTGACAGTGATTGCGCCAGCCGGGCAGTTCTTCTCGCACTTGCGGCAGGCAATACAGCCCACGCTGCAGGCCTGACGGGTAACAGCACCCTTGGCCTGGGAAGAACAGCTTACATAGATCTGGCTGGTCTCGGGGATCATGGTAATCAGACCCTTGGGGCAGGCCTTGGCACAGGCGCCGCAAGCCACACAGTTTTCGGGATCTACCACAGCAACACCATTCACCAGGTGGATGGCATCGTACTGACAAGCAGCCACACAGTCACCAAAGCCGATGCAGCCGAAGTTGCAGGTACCGCGGCCACCGAACATGGTGTTGCAGGCAGCGCAGGTCTGGGGGCCTTCGTAGTCGATGGCATACTTGGTGTTCTGGCAGGTGCCGTTGCAGTGAACCACTGCATGCTTGGGGGTGGCAGCCTCGAAGGATACACCCATGATCTCACTGATCTTCTGGGCTACCGCTGCACCGCCTACCGGGCAGAGGTTGGTGGGAAGATCGGGGTTCTCGATCAGGTTTGCAGCATAGTCGTCACAACCGGCGAAGCCACAGCCGCCGCAGTTTGCGCCGGGCAGGCATTCACGGATCTGCGTGACCCGCTCGTCCACTTCCACCGCAAAGAACTTGGAAGCAACTGCCAGGATCACGCCAGCCAGCAGGCCGATACCGCCTACCAGCATTACAGGAAATGTATAAATACCCATGGTTCCAACTCCTCTCTACCTAAATCACATGAACAGGCCGTCAACAACACCGGCGAATCCGATAAAGGAAGCGGATACCAGCGAAGCGGCGATCAGAGTGATGGGCAGGCCCTGGAAGCTCTTGGGGGCGTCGATGTTCTCCAGTCGGGTGCGGACACCGGCAAACAGAACCATTGCCAGCATGAAGCCCAGACCAGCACCCAGCGAGTTCACCATCGACTCTACAAAGGTGTAGTTCTCGGAGATGTTCAGCACGGTTACGCCCAGCACAGCACAGTTGGTGGTGATCAGCGGCAGGTAGACGCCCAGCGACTTGTACAGGCTGGGAACATACTTCTTGAGGATGGTTTCCACCAGCTGTACCAGCGCGGCGATAACCAGGATGAATACGATGGTCTGCAGATAAGCCAGGCCATTGGGCTCCAGCAGCATATCATAGATCGGCCAGGTAGCAGCTGTGGCCATCAGCATTACAAAGATAACCGCAGCGCTCATGCCCACCGCAGAATCCAACTTCTTGGATACGCCCAGGAAGGGGCAGATACCCAGGAACTTGGAAAGCGGATAGTTGTTTACCAGGATCGCGCTGAACAGAATGATCAACAGTTCCTTCATGGATTAGCACTCTCCCTTCTCACAAGTCAGGCTGGACTGACCGCATACCGAAGCAACCGGGCAGTCAGCACAGGTGAATTCCTTCTTCTTGATGGCCTTGCCATGGGTGAGCTTGTTAACCAGAGCAACCAGGCAGCCGAATACGATAAAGCCTCCGGGGGCCACGCCGAAGATGGCGATGGGGGTAGAAAGAACCTGTACACCAAAGATGGTGCCGGCGCCCAGCAGCTCACGGATGGCACCCATCATGAACAGAGTCAGGGTGAAGCCGAGGCCCATGCCCAGACCGTCCATCACGGAATCCAGCGGGCTGTTCTTGCTGGCGAACATCTCAGCACGGCCCAGGATGATGCAGTTGACAACGATCAGGGGCAGGAATACGCCCAGGGCGTTGTACAGGTCGATGGCGTAAGCCTGAACCAGCATCTGAACTACAGTTACCAGACCGGCGATTACAACGATGTAGCTGGGGATACGAACCTTGTCCGGAATCACCGACTTGAGCAGCGAAATGATCAGGTTGGAGAATACCAGTACCGCAGTGGCGGCCACACCCATACCCAGACCGTTGATGGCCGAAGTGGTGGTTGCCAGTGTAGGGCAGGTACCCAGCACCAGCACCAGAACAGGGTTTTCCTTGATGATACCATTTACGAGTATCGAAAGCTTATTCTTTTTCACGATCTCTTATGCTCCCTTCTGTGCAGCCAGTGCATTGTTTACGGCCTCAATGAAGGCTGTGGAAGAAACCGTTGCGCCCGAAATGGTGGAAATACCGTCGGTGGAAGTCTTGCCGACAAACTGAGAGGTGAAGGCTTCATCGCTCACCTTGCTGGCAAAGTCATCGCCGCTTTCCACAAGACGGACACTGGTGATGGCACCGGTGGAATCGATTCCTACGGCAACGGTCATAGTACCGTTATAGCCCTCGGCAGTCCCCACATATTCCAGAGAGGCATCTGCCAGAGTGGGCAGCAGCTCAAAGGCCTGGGCGAAGTTCTGCTTGAGTGCGTCGCCAGTGATGGTGGCGCCGGAAATCATATCCAGTTCATCAGCAGAGGTCTTGCCGACCTGAGCGGTCTTCCAGGAGTTGCGGGTATACTGCTCGCCGTAATCCTGGGTCTCACTGGTCTCAGTGAATACCACACCGGTGATGGCACCGTTGTTGTCCAGACCGATTGCAGTGGTCACATCGCCGGCAAAGCCAGCGCTGGTGGTTACAATGATGTAGCCCTCGTTACCAGCTCTGTAAGCCTCGCCCTCAACGGCGTACTTCTGGAAGCTGGTCACATTCGGGAACAGCTCGGCCTTCACCTCATCCGAGATGGGCTCGCGCTCTACACCGGCGATCTCAACACCGGCTGCCTGACCATATACCTCGTAGGCAATGCGGACAGCCTTGGTGAAGGCATTGGAGGAAATGGTGGTACCGCCAATGGCCTCGATCCCTTCCAGGTTGGAATCCTTGCCGATGTACTGATCCATAAAGGCATGCTCGGATACCTTGGAGCCCAGACCCTGGGTCTCGTTGTTCTCCAGTACCTCAGTACCGGTGATCAGGCCATTGGAATCAATGCCGACCATCACCTTGAGCATACCGCCGTAACCCTTGGCCTGGGCAGTTACAACA
>CAKWRB010000056.1:2755-7571 GCA_934845495.1 uncultured bacterium | reverse complement strand
TGCATCTGCCGTCTGAACATTCCTGCATCCGGCTGGCAAAATCAGTGTAAAATCGGCGTAAAGAGTCGAATTTTTATATAAGCAACTGTTTAGATGATTTTGGCGAAAAGCCGCGCAAAGGCGGCACTCCACAAAAGAAAAAGACCCCGGCGCAGAGGCACCGGAGTCTTTTTGGGGGATTTGGCAGGAACTCACTGCAGGCCGCAGAGGTTGGAGAGGGTGGCCGGCATCGAGAACCGGCAGCCCCGCTGGTCCATGGTGACGGCAATGCGCTCCAGCAGGGCCAGCACCTGGCTGCCCGGCCCTTTGACAATGGTGGACATACTGCCGATCTCGTACTCCAGACCGGACTGCCGGATGATCTCCAGCGCTTCCTCGATCTCGTCCAGGAAGGTTTCACTGCCCAGCGGGCAGAAGGTGAGCTGGCAGGAGAGCCAGTGTTCTTCGGGATTTTTTCCGCACATCATATCGGTTCCGCTTCCTTTCACTGCTGTGGTGGTTTTTTCTTATCGTAACACAGAAATCGGACGGAGAAAAGGGGGAAAATTTTTGCCGAACCCGTTGCAGAAGCCGGGTAAGCATGCTACAATAAAGATGGCGTTAAACACAACTAACTCATAGACAGGAGGAAGCAGTATGACATTTGAAAAGCAGGGCCGTCAGAACACCGAGGCCGCACTGAAGCTGGCTATCGAGGCCGCCCGGGAAGAGGGCATCCACAAGATCGTGGTGGCTTCCACCACCGGTGCCACCGCCAAGAAGCTGGTCGAGATGGAGCATGAGGGCATCCAGATCATCGATGTGGGCTATGCCCGTGGTGTATTTGGCAAGCATGAAGCCCAGATGTCGGACGAGATGCGCCAGGAGCTGGAGGCCATGGGCGTGACCGTCTATGTGGCTTCCCATGCGCTGAGTGGTGCCGAGCGCGGCCTTTCGGTCAAGCTGGGCGGTTTTGGCCCGGTGGAAGTGGCTGCCCATGCACTGCGCATCATCGGCCGCGGTGTCAAGGTCTGCGTGGAGATCTCGATGATGGCAGCCGATGCCGGCCTGGTGGAGCTGCATGAGCCCATCGTGGCAGTGGCTGGTACCGGCGGCGGTGCCGATACCGCTGTGGTGATCCGTCCGGCTCCCACTGCGGAGTTCCTGGACAGCAAGGTGGACCGCATCATCTGTATGCCGCGCCAGGGCTGATTGAAGCAAAAGGAGCTTCCCGACGGGGAGCTCCTTTGTCGCATTTTGGGAGGAAATGAAAATGAAAACGATCTGCAAGCCGGGGCATCCGGTGCCGTACAGCCTGCACGATATGCGGGTGGGCAGCATCGCCCTGTCGGATGGACAGCTGACCCTGGGGCTGGATACGGGGCTGGTGCGCATTGCCGAACCCTGTATCCAGGTGAAGGGGCGAGTCGTCCTCACCGGGGTGGAATCCTGCGAGGTGTGGCGGCTCAGCCCCAATGGGCGATACGGGAAATTTTCGGGGAAAAAGCAGACCTGGCAGAAGTTTTCCCGGAAGCACCCGGAGTTCTCCTTCGAGGTGATAGATGAGCTGTACGGATATAACCAGGTGCGGTACGAGGGATTTCTCTCGCTGCCGGGCGATGAAAATCTGACGGAATTCTGTATGTCTGTATACTACACCGGAGAGCTCATCTACGAAACCGACGAGCCACCCCGCCCAGCAGAGGAGGAGTCGTCCGAATCATAAAAAGCACTTTCCGGAACCGAAGATCCAGCCGTTTCTCCAAGAGGGGAAACGGTTGATTTTTTGCCGAAAGCCTTTTCCGGGGCAGGCAAATCTGATAGAATAGCCTCAGAAAGCCTGAACAGAATGGGAAAGGAAGGGATCGTTCATGCCAATCCTGCTGTCTGCGGTTCCCGGATCGCTGGGGACCTTCTGGGACCAGCTCGCCGGCCACTTCCGGGAGGCCATGGCCAATTCCGGGGTACTGTTGGCCGATGCACTGTGGGCGGTGCTCAAGGTGGCGGCCATCTTTCTGGCGGCCCGGTTTGCGCTGGCGCTGGTATCCCGGCTCACCAGCCATGTGATGAACTCCGCCCGCTATCACCGCACTGAGGCCAGCGGAAAACGCACCAATACGGTGATGACGCTGGCCCGCTCCTCCTTCCGGTACTTGGTGTACACGGTGGCGCTGGTGATGGCCCTGGTGCAGCTGGGGGTGGGGGATCTGGTCAACAACCTCATCGTCACCGCCGGAATCGGCAGCGTGGCCATCGGATTTGGCGCCCAGAGCCTGGTGAAGGATATGGTCACCGGTCTTTTTCTCATGTTTGAAAATCAGTTTTCGGTGGGGGACTACATCAAGGTGGACGGTCAGGAGGGCTATGTGGAGGCCACTGCCATGCGGGTGACCTATCTGCGCACCTTTAAGGGCGAGCAGATCATTATCCCCAACGGCAACATTTCCCAGGTGATCAACTATACCCGGGGCGGCTATATGGCGATGGTCACAGTAAAGGTCCCCTATACCATGGAGGCCGATGCGGTGCTGGAGGCGGTGCGCCTGGCAGCAGAACGCGCCTGCGAGGGCGACCCCAATGTGATCGACCCGCCCAAGCTCCGGGGAGTGACCGCCTTCGACCAGTACGGCTACGAGGTGGGAGTGGCGGCCAAGGTGAAGGCTCTGACTCAGTGGGGCTGCGAGTGGGCCATCCGCCGGGAGATCCTCCGGGAGTTTGCCGAACGGGGGCTGGAGTTTGCCACCATTTCCGGGGGAGCGGCACCGGCTGTGCAGGAGAGTGCAGCCGCACCGGAACCGCCGGCGCAGGCGGGAACAGAATAAAAAACGAACGGGCGAGCTCGCGGAGAGCCACGCCCGTTTTATTTTTGGAAGCGGATCAGCGGAGCCCCATGGCGGCATTGATTTCCGCCCAGATGGCCTCGCTGCCATCCGGGGCAAAGAGGAGCATATTGTCCTGAATGGTAAAGAACTCCCCGGAGGTGCTGATGCGGCCCAGGTTGTCGGTGACCAGGAACACCACCCCGATCCAGCTGTCCGCCTCCATGGTCACCGGGATCTCCGGAAGCTGGAAGGCATACCGGCTTGCATTTTCCAGTTCGGGCAGGGCGGCATCGCTCTCCCATTTGGAGATGGACTGCCGGGTCACACCCATTTTTTCTCCCAGCTGTTCCTGGGAAAGGCCCAGCTTGCGGCGCTGGGCGGCAATGGTCTGGCCGATGGTCATGGCGGCGTTCCCCCTTTGTTGTTTTGCTGCCCTCAGTATAGCGCAAAGCCGTCCGATCTGTCCACCAGCCGTGCGTTGCGACCTGTCAACTTCTGGTTGCATCCGTATCAGTACGCGCTTTCCTCCGGGTCGTCCCAGCCCTGGAGTGCCAGCCGAAGCCAACAGCCCCGTGGGATTTGGAAGAGAAAACGAGCCGGAACTCCGGGGGCCGGATGGGTGTCGGCCCAGCCCGGCGGCAGGGCAAAGCAGAAAAATTTCATGAGCACCGCCTCCTTACCGGCTATCCTATGCCGGCGGACAGATGATGGTGATTCCGATACAGATCTGGCATAACGCACAATTATAAAGTAATTTTTTCACAATCAATAGGTTTATTTTTATAAAATAAATGGAAATATTGCGTCAGGGGGTTGACAATCTGATTTCGGGTGGTAAACTGAAAAACAACAAGCAGCCCCACGGCTGCAGCCCGAAAAGAGAATATGTAACATGCAGAGATAGGGACAGGAAGGTTCCATCAGCTTTTCCCAGAGAGTACGCCCGTTTGGTGAGAGGGCGGCAGAAGCGGAACCTTACGATCACCCTGGAGCAGTCGGCCCAACGCCCTGTGCAAGTAAGCCGGACCGGAACCTCCCCGTTACCATGGAGGGCGCATTGTTGGATGCGGCAGAGCGGCCGAGGGGGCAGACCCTTCGGCAATAAGAGTGGTACCACGGAGCAGCACGCTTCGTCTCTTTGGAAGAATCCAAAGTAGACGATGACGTGCTTTTTTTATTTCCTTTTTTGCGGATTACATACCGTCTCTTTCACACAAAACACTCAGGAGGGAATCATCATGAAAACAACACGATTTGCAGCACTGGCCCTGGCTATGACCATGGCACTGGGAACTCTCACCGGCTGTTCCGGCAAGGACAGCTCTTCCGCCGCCGATACCGGCAACACCCTGCGCATCGGCGCCATTGCCCCCCTCACCGGCGGTGCATCGGATTACGGCATCACTGCCACCAACGGCCTGAAGCTGGCTGTGGAAGAGGTCAATGCCAAGGGCGGTATCCTGGGCAAGCAGGTGGTTGTGGATTACCAGGACGATGAAAACGACACCACCAAGTCGGTGAATGCCTACAACAAGCTCAAGGGCGATGGCATGGTAGCGCTGTGGGGCGCTGTCACCAGCAAGCCGGCCATCAGCGTTTCCACCAAGGCAGCCAAGGACAATATGCCCATGATGACCCCCACCGGCACCGCCACTGCCATCACCGATGCCGGCAGCAATGTGTTCCGTGCCTGCTTCCTGGATGCTCCTCAGGCCGAGGCCATGGCTGAGTATGCCGACAGTACCCTGGGTGCCAAGAAGGTTGCGGTACTGTATGACATCACCGACGATTACTCCCTGGGCGTAGCCGAGACCTTCAGGGCCACTGCCGAGGCCAGAGGGATGGAAGTGGTGGCCTTCGAGAGCTTCCAGAACACCGACACCGACTTCAAGAGCCAGCTTTCCAAGATCAATGCAGCGGCTCCGGATGCCCTGTATGTACCCTCGTACTACAACACCGATGCCCTGATCGCCATCCAGGCCAAGGAAGTGGGCCTCAAGGCACAGCTGCTGGGC
>CAKWRB010000056.1:0-2745 GCA_934845495.1 uncultured bacterium | reverse complement strand
TTCTCCGCTCGCTGGATGAGAAGAATATGGATGCAGTCGAGGGCGTTGTGTTCACCAACCACTTCACCCCTGCCGACCCTGACCCCAAGGTACAGGACTTCACCGCCCGGTACAGAGAGGCCTACGGCAGTGATCCCTCCTCCTTTGCAGCACTGGGCTATGACGGCGCGATGATGCTGTTCCAGGCCATCGAGAATGCCGGCAGCACCGATTCCGCCGCCATCAATGAGGCCCTTGCCAACCTGCAGTATGAGGGTGTGACCGGTTCCATCCACTATGAGGGCACCGGCAACCCGGTGAAGAATGTCAAGTTTGTCACCGTGAAGGACGGCGCTTACGCCCTGATGGCAGACGGCACCGAGGAAACCCCGGCTGAGGAGCCGGTCAGCGAAGAGGCTTCGGAGGAAGCAGCTGCCTGACTTTCCGGGGACTGATTCAGGAAACAAGCCAAAGCACTGCGGGGACGGGAGAGATGCTTCCGTCCCCCGGTGTTTTCGATAAAGGGGAACAAGAATGGACTTTGCACAGCAACTGGTCAATGGCGTACAGATCGGCAGCGTGTATGCGCTGGTGGCCATCGGGTATACGATGGTGTACGGCATTGCCAAAATGATCAACTTTGCCCACGGGGACATCATCATGGTGGGCTCCTATGTGGCACTGCTCTTCTTCCAGAGCAGCGGACTGCCGGCCTGGGGTGTGATTGCAGCCACCGCCGCAGTCAGCGCACTGCTGGGCGTGAGCATTGAGCGGCTGGCCTATAAGCCGCTCCGGGGCGGCTCCAGAATGTCGGCGCTCATCACCACCATCGGTGTCAGCCTGATGCTGCAGAACGGCTTCCTGCTCATCTTTGGCTCCAGCCCCAAGCCCTTCCCGAACCACTTTACCGGCGAGGGCTTTACCCTGGGCGGTGTCACCGTCAGCCGGCTTACCGCCATCACCCTGGTGGTCACTGTGGTGCTGATGGTGCTGCTCACCCTCTTTGTAAACCGCACCCGGGTGGGCAAGGCCATGCGCGCCGTCTCGGAGGATCAGGGGGCAGCCCAGCTCATGGGCATCAACATCGATACCTCCATCTCCATCACCTTTGCCATCGGTTCGGCCCTGGCGGCGGTGGCAGCGGTGCTGTACAGCTCCACCTATCCGCTCATCAATCCCTATATGGGGTCGATGCTTGGCCTGCGGGCCTTTATTGCAGCGGTCATCGGCGGCATCGGGGTTATTCCCGGCGCCATGATCGGCGGTTTCATCATCGGCATTGCCGAGGCGCTCATCAAGCGCTACATTTCGTCTGCCATGGCAGACGCCATCGTATTTGCCCTGCTGATTGTGGTGCTGCTGGTCAAGCCTTCGGGCCTGCTGGGACGCCACGAGCGGGAGAAGGTTTAAGGAGGTGCAGGATATGGATAAGGCAAAATGGACTGCCCAGAGCCGGCGCAGAAATCTGGTGGCTCTGGTGCTGGGCTTCGTGCTCCTCTATGGCATGATGCAGACCGGACTCATCTCGATGCAGTATCAGGGCATCATCATCACCATCGGCATCTATGTGCTGCTGGCGGCTTCCCTCAACCTCACCACCGGTGTACTGGGCGAGCTGGTGCTGGGCCATGCGGGCTTTATGTCCATCGGGGCCTATACCGCGGCGCTGTTCACCCTGCACATGGACCTGCCCGGCATGGTGGAATTTCCGCTGGCACTGCTGGTCGGCGGCGGCCTGGCGGCGGTGTTCGGCGTATTCATTGGTATGCCGGCGCTGCGTCTGCGGGGAGACTATCTGGCCATTGTCACCCTGGGGTTCGGCGAGATCATCCGCGTGGTGATCCAGAACCTCACCATCACCGGCGGCGGACGGGGCCTTTACGGCATCGATGAGTACACCACCTTCCCGTGGGTGTTCTGGATCGCCGCTTTGAGTGTGGCGGTGATGTATTCGATGATCGGAACCCGGCAGGGCCGGGCGATCCTCTCGCTGCGAGAGAACGAGATCGCCGCCGAGGCAGTGGGTGTCCCCAGCACCCGGTACAAGGTGCTGGCCTTCACCCTTTCCTCCTTCTTTGCCGGGGTAGCGGGCGGACTTTACGCACATTATATCACCGTGCTGGACCCCGCCATCTTTGACTTCAATATGTCCATCGAGATCCTGGTCATGGTGGTGCTGGGCGGTATGGGCAGCTTCACCGGTTCGGTGCTGGCTGCTGTGGTGCTTACCCTGCTGCCCGAACTGCTCCGGGATCTGGCCGACTACCGGATGCTCATCTATTCGGTGGTGCTGGTGCTGATGATGATCCTGCGCCCCCAGGGACTGCTGGGCAAGCGGGAATTTTCACTCTCCCGGTTCTGGGAGAAGGCCGCCGCTCTGGTGAAAAAACCGGCTGCTGCCGGTGGAAAGGGGGAGAAGTAAATGAGAGAACCGCTTCTGAAAGTGGAACATCTGGGCATCAGCTTCCGGGGACTCCGGGCGCTGGACGATGTGAATTTTACCATTCCCCAGGGCGCAGTTATGGGGCTGATCGGCCCGAACGGCGCCGGAAAAACCACCCTCTTCAACCTCCTCACCGGGGTCTATACCCCCACCGATGGCACCGTCACCCTGGACGGAGAGAGCATCAGCGGCAAGGGAATGCGCTATGCAGTGCGCCATGGCATCAGCCGTACCTTCCAGAATATCCGGCTGTTCAAGGATATGACCGTGCTGGACAATGTCAAGGCCGCCATGCACGACAGTATGCACTCTGTCTCTTATAC
>CAKWRB010000055.1 GCA_934845495.1 uncultured bacterium | reverse complement strand
AGCTATTGTTGCGTTACAAGATGAGTTTGAACGACTGAAAAAAGAAGTGGAAGATCTGAAAAATCAACACGAAGAAGACTAACATTCCGTTTGTTGAGGTACATTTTAGATAATCCTACATCTCAATCTTATACATTCTGATAAACTAAAAGACCGCCCGTGTGGGCGGCCTTTCTTCTTTCTCTATGTAGTTTAGTCTTTTCTGTCGCTGCCGTCCACGGCCTGGTTGAGGGACTGGATCGCCTTCCGGAGGAAGTCCGGGATCGGTGCGCCCAGGGCACCGGCGTTTTCGGTGATGCTGCCCAGCTCGGTGACGATGTACCACACCAGCACCACCGGCCCCAAGAATACCTCATAGGTAAAGGGCAGTGTGATGCCGGGGATATTGGCCAGGATCATGGCGATGAGCCAGTCGAAGATCAGGGCGACGATTACCGCCACCGCCGAGCCAATCTTGTGCCAGCAGCCTTGCCGGGCCACCGAGGACGACCACTCCCCCTTGCTCTTGGCCACCATTGTACCGGTGATCCAGTCCAGGGCCATGCAGCCAACAAATGCCACCACCAGCCAGCCGAGCCAACCCAGGGCAGCGGACGCTGCTGCACCCACACCGGTGATGATCACTTTCCATTCATTGATATGTTCCATATTCTTCTCCTCACATTTCAATGCTTTCGATTCCGGCAGATTCCAGAATCCCACGCAGCTCGTCCCAGTGGATTGCCGGGTTATTGGGCTCCGGCTCAGGGCTGGGCTTGTCCTCCACAGGCTTGACGGCAATGCCCAGGTAATCCAGTACCCCGTGGGCATAGGCTACTCCCAGCGCCCTCTGTTCGGCGGCTGCGTCAAAGTCCACCCTGTCCTTGGCATTGTCAACAAAAAAGCCCTCGCAGAGAACTGCGGGAGCTTTGACCTGTCGCAGCCACCCGAAATAGTCGGTACCGCTGCCGGTGAGCCGGGTCTTGACCCCTCTGCTATTTTGGCCGGCGGCCTTTACCCTCGCCTCGATGGCTTTACCCAGCCGGAGCGACTGCTGGCCATAGGCGGTGCCGGTCTGGCTGGAAAATGCCGCCTTGATCTGCGGATTGCCCCGGAGTGCCCGGGACTTGATGAGTTCGTTGCGCTTAGTGGACGGGATTCTTTCCACATACTTGCCAAAGGCAACAGGGTTAAACGACTTACTGTCGAATTTTGTCTGTACATACTCTGCCATAGGTTCATTCTCCTTTTCTGTTTACACTGCATCCGGGTGCGCTTCCACATAGGCTGCGAACTCCGAATAGCTCATTTTGCTGAAATCAGGATTTCCCTTACCGCCGTTGCCAGGGTCTGCGGGCTTGGTTCCCTTGATGGTGGGGGTTCCTCCAGTTCCGGTCGGCTTATCCTCCACAAACAGGTAGGGTTTCTGCTCCTTGATGGACTTCACCAGCTCGTCGATGGGCGCCTTGAGGTTGCCGGCATCGTCCAGCTCGATCTTGTCCATCTCCAACAGCTTGATGATGTCCTCCGGGTCGTACACCTTCCCCGCAAGGCCCAGCTTGACGGCTGCAGTGCGCTTGATGCCGGCCAGCTCCTTCTTGTAGCCGCTCTCCAGATCGGTGAGCTTCTGCTGGGCTGCCGCCACATCGTCGGCGATCTTTGCCGGGTCACCGCTGCCGCCCACCCCCTTGAGGGCTGCTGCTGCGTTCTTGAGGGCAGTTTCCGCACTGGTGCGGGCCTGCCGCTCTGTTTCCAATTTTTCAGCCGGGACATAGCTGCCATCGTTGCCGATGACCAGGTCGAAGTCCCGGCCGTCCTTGCCTTTGCCCTTGAGGGCGGCTTCCACCTGCCCGGCGAGTTCCTCACCCAGCAGCTCCTTGATTTTTTCCAGCATGGTGTTCTCCTTTCTTTCCGGCTGTGTTTATCGTGACTTCCACACGCTTTGCCTTGGCCTGCTTGGCGGGGGCAGGCAGCCCCGGTATATGAAAAAACGCCCGACTGGGCACTTTATCACCAGAAATGGGTATAAAAAAGCACCGTACCCACTGGGCCGGTGCCGGTTTATTTTATTCAGAATCTTCTTCCAGATCCATCACTGTCAATCCCCGCTATCTCCGAACTTTTCCTGAAGAAGCTGCTCAAACTGTCTGTTGACCTCTGCCTCTTTTTCCTCTTGTTCCTTAGTCAGAGCTCTGCGGGAAATCACCCTTGGATTGCTGGATCACGTCTCCGATTCAAAATCCTCAATCAGATGCCTTCCATAGCATAGTACATTCAGGTCATCCAACTCTCGCAAACGCTCCAAATCGTCACCAGGAATATCTTGATGCTTTAATCGATAAGTGCCTTCCCTCGTTTCATTAAGATATTTACTTATAAACCTTATATCTTCAATACCCAAAAGCATAATTTATCAGTCCTTTCTGAGCAAGATATCCATGACCTTCCGGGCAGTTTCCCGAGGGCTGCCTCCCATATACTCTGCTACCGCTTCGGCAATAAACTCCCAATCATCGCGCAGCGCATAATAGGACAGGTATTGTCCGGCCTTTTTCATGTTTTCAGCGCTGTCATTCAAACTCCACTGTGTGATACCGCATGCTTTCTCAAGTTCATTTCTCAGCGCTGCAATTTGTTTTTGCTTAGCCGCATTATTTTTTGTAAAAAGCATTTGAACTGCATGGCCCAACTCATGCCGAATTGCGTGTTCAGTTTGATCCGTGCTCCAGAATCCTGCCGCGAAATTCTCCTGTGCAGTTTTCAGCATCTTTTCCAGAGAATCCTTCTCCCTCACTTCCCGCATATACACAATCCCGGAACTGGGTTGGTAAGCTGCATAGAAATTTTGTTCTTTGGGATAGTACATCACACTTCTCAGGACGCCCTGCTCGTGAAGATCCCCAAACACATCATAATATGCGGTGATTTCCCGATTAACAGAGTTCGCTACATCAAGATCAAAGCGATCATAATCCACATTGTCCAGATGCAGAACAGACAGAGCGTATTCCTTTGCTTCCTGGGCAGAATTTGCGGGAGTGAACTCCATTTTCAGCTTGATTCTACCATTTTCAGTATTATCTTTCAATACTCCGGGAGCTTCTACGCCCTGCTGTGCCGCCCATTCGTCATAGGTCATGCGCTTGGGCATGGGCTGGCCGATGGCCTCCCAGTCCTTCCACTCGTCCGGGTCATATTCCACAGTGGTGGAACGACACCACGGGTGCATGGGCGGGTAGTTGACGCCTGTCCTGGCGTCCTTGATGTCGAACACCTTTCCGTCCAGTCCGGCACAGACGGCGCTGGTCCGGTTGTCCAGGGTGGCGATGAACTCATACTGCCGGACGCCGGCGGCCTCGTAAGCGGCCACATCGGCGGCGTTGTGGAAATGGTTCGCTTCGGTGCGGATCAACCGCTCGGCCACCTTGAAGCTCTGGCCCATCTTGTCGGCCAGCTCTTTGGACAGTACCGCCACCCCCTTGCCCTGGATCGTCCCCTGGGTCATGATTTCCCGGAGGTGGAAGAGCAGCGCCCTTTTGTTCTCCCACAGTCGGGAGGAAAAATCCGCGCCGCTCCACGGATAGGAGAGCGCCTGTTCCACCAGTTCCCGGTTGAGATGCGCAAAGTCGAACATCTTTCCGGCGTGCCGCTGGATGTCATACATCTTGCGGTAATAGCTGTCGGTGTAGAGGTCCCCAAAGCCCTCCCGCATCTCGTTTTCAAGGTTTACCATCATCCGGTCCACCTCCATATCCATCTGGGCTTTGAGAGCGTCCAGGCGGGTGATCCGGCTGCTGTATGCCCGGGCGTCCAGCTCTGCCTTGAGCCGGTCCTTGAGGGCACCATCGGGCAGGGCACCTATCTCCTCCACATACTCGCCAAGTGTCTTTGCCCACTGCCTGGCATCGGCACCACGCAGCACTTTCACCGCCTCGGCATAGGAAAGCCCTTGCTCGGCGGCGTAGCGTCCATAGAACTCCTCAATCTGGCTGCTGATCTCCTGTGCTGCCCTCTTGTAGTGGCTAAGCGCCTGCCGAATCAAGGCTTCCCCCTGTTCAGCTGCCCGCTGTTCCAGCTGTTCCGCTCTCCAGATCCAGTAGTCCTTACTCGGTGCCATTTACACCACCGCCCTGCTGCCCAGCTGCAGTGAAGTCCTCGGCGAACATCTGCGCCCCGAACTCCTCCATTTCCCGGGTCTTTTCGTCCTGGATGCGCTGAAGTTCCTCCTCCACATCGTCCACCCACGGGTGATTGGCCAGCTGGGTGTACCGGCTGATGATTCCATCGCTGCTACGGATATTGGCGATGATGTCCGCCTCGTTGACCGGCATATCGGCATTGAAGGTCACATGGAAGGAATCCCCGGTAAAGTCGCCCTTGCCCGCTATGGCCAAAGCGGCATCCAGGAACACCTTCATGTTCTCGAATGCCTCTTGCAGCTCGGCGCCCAGGGCGGTGCAGTCGGTATCCAGATCCATGTACCGGAAGTTGATGGCCGTGCCGCTGGCGCTGCCCAGATTGGGGTCCTTGGTGTCCACGCCGCTGCCGTAGTCGAACAGATCCCGGCGGTTCTTGTCCAGGAAAGCCATGACCGCATCGATGTTGAGGGACGGCTCCAGCTTTTCCACGCCGCCGTCCCCTTCCACCTCGATGGCAAGGGCCTCGTACAGGTCCCGGGTGAACTGGCCGATGTCCTGCCCACCGTAGTTCCGCAGCACAAAGATGAACTTTGCAATATCCCGCAGCACATCGGCGGTGATGGAGGTCTGCCAGTTCACATCATCAATCAAATCTTTGATGAAATACTGGAGCGGCAGTTCCTCCTCATTGTACCTGCACCAGACGATGGGGACAGCGTCCCAGTTGTAGGGCTGGCCGTTGATTTCAAAGTGGGAGAACTCGTTGGTGGCAGGGTCGCTGTCATAGTCCGGCTCCAGCACCGGAGTGCCCACAATGGGCCACGGGGCCTTGTATTTTTTCACGCCTTCCCGGTCCCACCACTCGACCCGAGCGATGGTCTTTTTCTCCTTACCGTGATACACTACCTGGGAATAGACCCGGATATAGGCATCCAGCTGGGTGTGCTCATAGTCGTGCCAGATCGGCACCACCTCGGTGCTGGGCAAACGCATCCACTTGAGCCGGCTGTCCTCGAAATAGGGGGCCAGCCACGCAATGCCCGACTTGACCGCGCCCTTGCCCAGGCTCTTGACCTGCTGCCGGAACCGGCTGTCAAACAGTTCGCTCAGCGATTTGGCATAGGCAGGATTCTCGCTCTCCACGCTGAACGGCTTGGAGAGCAGATAGTTTGCCTTCTGGTCCACCAGCTTGCGGAGGATGGGGTGCTCGATTTTGGTGTTGCTGCGGTCCTTGTATTTGGTTGTCTTTCCCTGCACCGAGGAGCGATTGCGGTAGTACTGCTCTGCCTCCTCCATGATGGTAAACTGCGGAGAGGCATAAAAGTCCCGGATCTCCTCGGCAATAATCTCCGGCAAAGTCATACGCGTCCCATTTCCGCTCTCAATGATCCGCCGGATTTCCTGGTTGATTGGTATCTCCATTTATAATCCCTCTATTTCATCAGACGCACGCCCGGGCGCTTCATATCGTCCTCACAGGCATACCGTACAGCGTCTATGTGGTGGTTGTCCTTATCCGGGTAACCGGCCTTGAAGTTGCCCTCCCGGTCCCGCTCCAGCTCATAGCCGGAGAACTCCCGGGCGGTTTCCGGGCACCGGACCGGGTCAATGACGATCTCCTCCAGGTCCTGCAGCCACTTGATGCCGTACTCCACACTGTCTGGCCCTTTCCGGGCTCCCACCACCCGCAGGCCGTAACCTCTGACCTCGTCGATGCTCTTGGGCTCGGCGCTGTCACAGGTGATCCGGGAATTGCCGGCCTCGCCTTTAATGAGCTCGGCCGCCGCCCGGTTGGACAGCTTGACCTTGTGGATCTCCCGGAAGAGATACAGCCGGCGGCGGGTCTTGTCATAGTGGCACACATTGTAGGCAAACGGGTCGGCTGCATAGCCCCAGTCAATGCCCCGGCGCAGGTTGTCAAAGCGGCTGATCTCCTCATCGGTGATGGGGCGCAGGGTGACATTCCCAAACACTTCGCCGCCGGTACCGGTGACTTCGCCCAGGTATTCATGGCGGTAGGCCTCCGGCTTTACAGCCTTGAGGTGCTCTGCCTCCACGATGAACTGCTCCCCCAGCCACTGGGGCGGAACGGTCAGATAGGTGGAGTGATGCACCAGGGCATCGTCTCTCTCGATGGCGACATACTGGTTCACCCAGTTCCGGGCTGCCTGTGGTGGGTTAAAGGAGTAGAATACAAAAAAATCAGCGCCGCCACGCAGCACTGACTGATTGATGGAGCGAATCTTCTCCGCCCCCTCGAACTCGTTGACTTCTTCATACCACAGGTATTTCGCCCAGCCCACGGCAAACTTGATGGACTTGACCTTGGTGGGATCATCGGCGCCCCGGAAGATGATCCGCTGGCCGGTGGGCAGATAGGTCCAGGACATGGGGGAAACGCTGGACTTCCAGAGTTCCGACACGCCCAGGGCGTTGATGGCCCAGCCGATCTGCTCAAACACCGATTCACGGAGGGTCACACCATACCGCCGCAGGACGATGGCATTGGTGTACTGGCCCTTCCCGGCGTCCCGCATCATGCCAAGCGGGATCTCCACCGAGATAAAGGAGGATTTGGTGGAACCTCGCCCACCCTTGAGCCAGTAGTGGGTATGACCGTGCTTTTTGATGTCATTGTGGACACCGGCAAAGGTGGGGGCAATGATTCCCGACAGCTTAACCGCTGCCATCGTTGCTGCCCTCCATATCGTCCACGATCTGCACCGGCAGACCGCCGGTGAGCTTTACATTCTCGGTCAGCAGACCATAGCGCTTGGCCAGCAGTTCCGCCGCCTTGACCTGCTCCCGGCCGCCGATGTGCTTTGCAATGATTTCGGTGCCGATGGGAGTTCCCACTGCCACCTCCTCGGTGGCTTCACCTCGCATTACGCTGGTGAGATACCGCAGCACTTCCTCGGCATCGGCGATCTTCTCCTGCTGCACCTCGGCCATCAGCTCGTCTATACGCGCGCGGATACTAACTTTTGCTAACAGTCTCGAACTCATTGGGTTTGCGGTTTTAGGCGAATACCCCGCCCGGACAGCCGCCTGTGTGGCATTGCCGTCCTTGATGTATTCCAGGCAGAAAAGCTCCTGTCTCGCGCTCAGTTTTGCCACACAGACCGCCTCCTTTCCCGATTCCCGGCACTATGGCATAAGAAAAACCACCCGGCTCTCCTTCCAGGTGGCTTGTTGTTCGGTTGGCATCTTTCTGCCTTTCCCCGATGATGTAAGTATATCATGCAAAAAGACTGACATTCACTGACATTGACTGACAAAGACTGACAATCACTGACAAATCTTCAAAAAAGCCGTCCCCAAGACGGCTGATTGTCAGTTCAGTGTGATTTTGCGCTGGTGGAACCACTCCTTTTCCACCCCGGTAAAGGTATCTGTGGTCAGGTTGTGGAGTTTGAACTCCCGGGAAATATCCTGGGGATCGTACCCGGTTGCCCTGTATCGGTACCGGTTTCCCAGCTTGTCCTCGGCAGTGAACTCGGTTCCGATA